>NZ_DAINOE010000154.1:0-3620 GCF_036735525.1 Arsukibacterium sp.
CTGGTTTGATCACGCAGCACATATAAACCACTGTTGATATCGCTGCCAATAACCAAACCAGAGGGTAAATAAGGGTACACCCCCCACATGCCATTGAAAGCGGCACTGTTGGACGCCGGAAAAGTATCAAAAAATCCCGCTTCAACTGGCCGGGTGGGGTCAGTAATGTCCAGTATGGTCAGGCCACGCTGGTAATTTGACATGTAATAGCGGTTACCCCGCACAAAGCCATTATGATCGATAGCACGGCTGGGCCCGGTAAAGGTGCCCGCTAATACCGGCGCCGTTAAATCGCTTAAATCAAATACCCGCACTGTGGTATTTAAGCCATGCTGCACTTCATCCAGCTCGTCGTGCACCAGCAAATACTGGCGGTCTTCTGTCCACCAGCCGGAATGCACATAGCTGGCAAGCTGATAACTGACATCAGCAAGTTGCCGGTTTCGCTCAGTATTAATATCCCACAGCTTGATGTTTTGCTCGTTAAAATCGAACAGTACCAGGCACTCTTCACGCTGGCAATAATCGGCGGCACGCTGATCATTCACCCGCATCGACACCACATCATGGCTGTAATCGCTGCGCGTTGCAGCGCTTTGCAGCCAGTTCACACTCAGTTGTAATGGGTTGCTTAGACTGTAGCTGGACACGGCGCCCCCTTGCGCCGGTTGGCCAACAATATGCAACGCAGCTTGCTGGCCATTTAGGGCAACATTAGTGGTGTAATCAACGCCACTGATATACAAATTATGCGCAGAAGTGGTGGCATTATCAGTTCTGACTAAACGCACGCTGTTGGGCAAATCATTTAAATCAATAATCTGAATACCATTGTTGGCTTCAGATGACACATAGGCATAAGCCTGCCAACGGCCTTTCTCGTTATCAAAAAACTGCAACACCTTAATATCACGCCAGGTGGTATTAGTGCCGGCAATGGTGCCCACTTCCTGCGGTTGCGCCGGATTAGCCAGGCTGACCACAGCTGTGCCGTTATTCAGGCCAATTAACGCATACTCAGTACCCGAGTTCAAATCGGTATGGCCCCAGATATCATTAGCGGAGCTGGGCGCCGAGCTAAAACGGCTCAGGGCCAGATGCGCCACTAAATCAATATTTGCGCAGCTAAACACCCCTGCTTTACCCGCCTGACAGGGCGCCGCCGTTTGATTTTGCGCTAAAGCACTGTGTGCGGCTAATTGCTCAGCCATTTGTGCACTGACAGTTAACTGCGCCTTGCCATCTGTGAGCACCAGAAAACCACGCTGTGTTAAGCGCTCAATAAACTGCGGCGGCACACCACTAAGCCGGGTGTGGTTGAGTTGCGGGGCTTGCTGCAAGAAATGATCAAAGCTGTTGTAGCCACCGAGCACCGGCACTATGTCACTGAGTAATAACAAGGCATCATCGGCACTACCCAGGACATAATGGCCGGCAGCCACCAGCACTTTATCGCCTTTTCCGGCCTGAGATAACGCATAGGCAATAGTACGGCAGGGCCTTAACACTTCAGTGCAGCGGCCGTTATCACGGCCGTGTTCAGCCACAAAGCGGGCCCGATCATGTTCAGCATGTGCCTGCAGTAAGCCACTGTAACTGCTCAGCAACATGGCAAGCAGCGCTATGCCCGACAGGCTTAAAGTGCTTTGATTTTGGCGCTGATCCATCATAGCTCCGGGTATTTGTGTGGGTCGATCTTTAAAGCAGTTTAGGGTATTGTTAACCCAAATGTCACTTAAAAATTCCTTTTATGAAAAGCGCATTCGCTGCAACCTGGCAGCTATTACTGACATGCTCAGCGGCACTGCTCAGCGGCTGCCAGCCGCAACAGGTCACACCCACAGTATTAGCAGTGTCGCTCAGCTGGCAACAGCAAGCTATCAGCTGCGACACCCCTGTTAAGTTGCAGCAGCAAGCCTGGCGTTTACAGCACTTTGGCCTCTATTTAACCGATTTCAGCCTCGACCAGCAACCACTGACGCTGGCCAGCACGCCATGGCAGCAGCCGGGTGTGGTGCTACTGGGCAGCGATTGCAGTGGTAACACTAACTGGCAGATAGTGTTTGACCAGCCACTAACGGCCGGCCAGCTGAGCTTTACACTGGGCATGCCGTTTGCACTGAACCATCAAAACCCACTGACTGCGTCGGCACCACTGAACAACAGCGATATGTTCTGGAACTGGCAGTTGGGTTATAAGTTTTTACGGTTAGATTTACAAGGGCCTGAGCATGGCTGGGCCTTTCATCTGGGCTCGACCGGTTGCCAGTCGGCCAGCGTGCTGCGCCCCCCCACCAGCCCCTGCCAGGCAGCCAATACTGTGGTTATTACCCTGGATTATCTGCCGGGCCAACACCTGCAGCTGGATTTGGCTGCGTTATTGGATCAGGTGGCACTAAACCGGCACAGCAGCTGTATGTCGGATAGCCAGCAGCAAAGCTGCCAGCAGTTACTACACAATGTAACTCAGCCTGAGATATGGTCTGTACTGCCATGAATCTCCTTGTGCGGCTATTAATGTGTATCGTTTTACTGTCTGTTTGCTTCCTTTTTATCGGCTGCCGCCAACCAGCATCTGCGGATAAGGCCAGCGAATGGCACTGGCCTTTACCACAAGGCATGCCACTGCCCCGGGTACCGGCAGAAAACCCGATGAGTCAGGCCAAAGTGGAGCTTGGCCGCTACTTATTTTATGACAAGCAGCTGTCAGCCAATGGCCGGCAAAGCTGTGCCAGTTGCCATCAGCAGCAGTATGCTTTTGCCCAGCCTTTAGCGCGTTCAGTGGGCAGCACAGGTCAGCCATTGCGGCGCAATGCGCTGGCGCTGGTCAATATTGCCTATAACAACACCCTGACCTGGGCCCATGATGGTATCACCGACATAGAACAGCAGTTATTAATCCCGCTGTTTAGTACCGAGCCCATCGAGCTGGGGGTCGGCGGCCATGAAGCCGAGGTTTTGCAACGGTTAGCACGTGCGCCCTACCCACAGTTATTTCAGCAGGCCTTTGGCAACAGTGAGCCACAGCTACAGCAGGTGGTATTGGCGCTGGCCAGTTTTGTGCGCAGCTTAGTGTCCTTTGGCTCAGACTTTGACCGCTATGCCTATCAGCAGGATGATCTGGCGCTCAGCCCGATACAAATTGACGGCCTGAACTTATTTTTCTCGGAAAAACTGGAATGCCATCATTGTCACGGCGGCTTTAACTTTACCCAGGCCACCAGCCACAGCCGCCAGCCACTGGATTTGCGGCCCTTTCATAATATTGGCTTGTATTTAACTGAGCGGCAAGAGCTGCCGGAGGCCGGCTACCCAGCGCGTGACCGGGGTCTGGCCGAAATAAGCATGCAGCCGCAAGATGACGGCCGCTTCCGTGCGCCGACGCTGCGTAATATCGCCTTAACGGCGCCCTATATGCACGATGGCAGCCTGGCCACACTGGAGCAGGTTATCGATTTTTATGCCGCGGGCGGCAGAGTGATTACAGAGGGGGAACTGGCCGGCGATGGCCGCTTACATCCGGCAAAAAGTACTTTTGTCATGGGGTTTGAACTGAGCGACGGCGAGCGTGCTGCTTTGCTGGCTTTTTTGCATGGCTTAACCGATCAGCAGTTTATCAC
>NZ_DAINOE010000155.1:0-3572 GCF_036735525.1 Arsukibacterium sp.
CCTTACCAAGGGTGCGCTCTACCGACTGAGCTATATCAGCACTCAAAAATTGGAGCGGGCAGCGGGAATCGAACCCGCATCATCAGCTTGGAAGGCTGAGGTAATAGCCATTATACGATGCCCGCGGCCTTCTCGTAGCTATTTAACTGACTGAATGGTGGAGGGGGAAGGATTCGAACCTTCGAAGGCAGTGCCGGCAGATTTACAGTCTGATCCCTTTGGCCACTCGGGAACCCCTCCACTAATGGTGCCGCTTATCCGAGTCGAACGGATGACCTACTGATTACAAGTCAGTTGCTCTACCAACTGAGCTAAAGCGGCACTACGTCAGTGGGTGCGAATTCTAGTAGAATGACGGGGTGGGCGCAACAGAAAAAACCAAAAAAGACTATTTTTATTGTCTGACCGCTCAATTCCTGTGCAAAAAGGGTATTAAGGGTCAATATATCGGGCAAGACCCTGAAAAATCAATAAAGGTTCTGTCGTCAGTGCTAAATCGGCTAATTGCGGCTTAAGGTATAACGCATCACCACCGGTCAATATTAACTGCTCAGCCTGATTTAGCGACCAGCCTTGACGTATTGCACCGATAACCGCTGCCAAACAACCATTTTGTAAGCAGCTGACCGTATCTATGCCGGGAATAATTTTGGCCTCAAGCAGCTCTCGGTTAAACACCTTGGCCGTTTGCTGTACCACGCTTTGTTGTTGCAAGCGTAAACCTGGCATAATCCAGCCGCCTTGGTGCATGCCTGCTTCATCTAACCAATCTATGGTCAATGCCGTACCCGCATCAACTATCATCAATGAACGTCTGGCAAACAATTGTTGCGCACCTAATAAGGCTAACCAACGGTCAACGCCAAGCAGCTGGGGTTGTTCATAACAGTTGGTCACGCCAAAGGCATGGGCTTGAGAGCTCACCTGATGCCAGGGTAAATGATCCAGGCCCAAACTCACTTTTAAATCATTTAAGCGCCTATCACTTGCTACGCAGGCAAAATAAACGGCTTTAACAGGCAAGCGTTGTAGTCTGTCTGCTGATAATTCAGGTAAAGGGCTTAGTGTGCCAGCACTAAATAATGCGGCTTTCTCTCGGGTATTACCAATGTCTAGTAATAAATACATTTACCCCCCTGCGCGTAAACTGAGTTCGCCACCGTAATATGTGTCAATCGCATCCGCAGTTTCAATGATGATGCCGCCCTGCTTGTCCACTCCGCGGCAAATACCTGAAATAGGTGTCTTAGCCATCAGACATACTTCGCGGTTAGCATATAAGTCGTATTGATTAAACTCATTGACAAAACGGGCAAAGCCACTCTGATTAAATTCCTGCAGTACCGCAACCAGTTGCTGCTGCAACTGCACAACCAATACATTGCGGTCAATCTGCTGAGATGATTCAGTGCGAAGATCGGTAAAAGGCTGATCGATATGCAGCTGACTCTGCTCCGGCATACCAACATTTAAGCCTATGCCGATGATTAGGTCGCAACCTGAATCAGCCTGACCTGATAATTCCACCAGAATACCAGCGAGCTTTTTGCCGCTCGCATAAATATCATTTGGCCATTTTACTTTACATTCAACTTGATACTGTTGTTTCAATAAGCGACAAATTGCCAAGCCAATGACCAAACTTAATCCCATTGCTGCAGCAACGCCTTGCTCAAGTCGCCAATAACAAGAAAAATAAAGATTGGTGCCAAAGGGTGAATACCAACTTCTGCCACGCCTGCCACGTCCGGCCGTTTGCGCTTCTGCGACAATCACACTACCAGGCTCTAGTACTTGCGCTGCTTGTAAGCGTTGTAAAAGCTGGCAGTTTGTGGAGTCGGTAACATGTTGTACCAAAATTTGCGCGCTGCCGGCTGGCTGTAATATTTTTATTTTATTAGCATCAAGCAACTGAATTGCATGTGCTAGTTTATAACCGCGACCTTTAACACTGAATATGCCCAGGCCATGCTGTTTTAGTTCATTCAGATAATTAGCTACTGCGGTTCGGCTAATACCCAGTTGCTCTGCCAGCCACTGCCCAGAATAAAAATCACCATCAGCAAGGTAGTGTAATAACTGTCTCTGACAAAGTAGACTGGTTTTAGACATAGTGCTGACCATCACTGTTCAGCAATCTGACTTCTGGTTCTAACGTTATTTGGTAGGCCTGATAAACCTTACTTTGAATATCTGCTATCAGGGCCAACAATTCTTCTGCCATACCATTACCGTGATTCACCAACACTAAAGGTTGCTTAGCATAGCAACCAATATCGTTATGCCTGTAGCCTTTAAAACCTTGCTGATCCATCAGCCAGGCGGCGGGTACTTTTACATCACGATTATTTAGCTTAAAACCAGGAATGGCTGGATACCTAGCTTGTAGTTGCTGATAAGCATGGCTACTAATAACCGGGTTTTTAAAAAAACTACCACAATTGGCCAGTTGTCGATAATCAGGGAGCTTACTGCTGCGGATAGCAATCACCTGCTGATAAATGTCATTGATAGTGCTATTCAATGGAAGTGTATCTAACCCCTGATAGCTCAATACTGGTTTAGCGACGGTTGATAGCATAATGCCCAGTGCGACGATAATGCCTTTACCGGCTAACTGATGCTTAAAAATACTATCCCTATAACCAAAAGCACAGTCGCTCACAGCGAATCGCTGTATGCTTTTGGTCTGCCAATGATAGTAATCGACATAGGCACACACATCCGCCAGTTCAACACCATAAGCACCGATATTTTGCACCGGCGCAGCGCCAACTGAGCCCGGGATTAACGCCAGATTTTCGATACCCCACAATTGCTGTTGCACAGCCAAGCTGACCAGTTGATGCCAGTTATGGCCCGCTTCTACATGCAGCAAACAGCTGTGTTCATCCAGCCAGTGTTCAGTGATGTTAGCACCGGTAAAACGTACTATGGGTTTGGTTTGCGCTTGCAGAAAGATCGTATTGCTGCCCTCACCTAATACCAGTGGCGCTGCTGTGGTATCTAGCTGCACTAAATCGGCTAAACAGCTAACTTCAATAACGCTAGCCAGGCGGGTTTTCAGGCGAAAAGTAGAATAAAGCTCTGCTGGCTGATCGTGGAGAATATGCATAGTAAGACCACTGATAATATAAGGCGTTATTGTAAAACTGATATATAGCTAAAGCAAATCTCCAAATCCCCCTCATTCCCCCTTTTACAAAGGGGGAGGCTTGTTAGTATGCGCGAAACTCTGAATCAGCATGGCGACAAATTCGTCAGGAACGAATTTGGACGTTGCGAAGCGACGGCCCGAAGGGCGAAACACAGGGAGGTGTTTCGCAATGCCACCTCTGTGGCTGCCATGCGTGAGCAGTACTCCCGCGCAGCGGATAAAGCAAAAAGCCCACCCGTGAGGGTAGGCCTTTTGCTTGAATGAGGTGCCTTCATGCCCCTCGCAGAGCTCGGGGCGTTCTGCCGGCGACAAGCCAAACTGTTGGCTTGTCGAAAGACCGGCATCACTGTACTACTCTACCTGACATTGATCAGACCAAAACCTCATTTTTCTATTTTCAATATTCCCGCCTGAT
>NZ_DAINOE010000156.1:0-3509 GCF_036735525.1 Arsukibacterium sp.
CGTAACTTGGTATACTGGCGCAAATAATTCGAGTAGTACGCTATGGCCCAACTGTATTTCTATTACTCAGCAATGAATGCTGGCAAATCCACCTCTTTATTACAAAGCGCCTATAACTACCAGGAACGTGGTATGGCTGTGGCCATTTATACAGCCGCCATTGATCATCGGTTTGGCTTAGGTAAAGTAAGCTCTCGCATAGGTTTGGCGATGGATGCACATGTGTTTAACGCCCAGCTGAATTTTGTTGAGCACATTACCAGTTTGCAGCAGCAAGGCCGACTTGATTGCGTACTGATTGATGAAGCGCAATTTTTAACGAAAGATCAGGTGCGGCAACTAACTGACGTAGTAGATCAGCTTAATATACCAGTGCTGGCCTTTGGTCTTCGTACCGACTTTTTAGGCGAAACTTTTGCCGGCAGTGCCGCGCTACTGGCGTGGGCAGATAAGCTGATAGAGCTTAAAACTATTTGCCATTGTGGCCGTAAAGCAAACTTTGTAGTGCGATTAGATGCAAATGGTAACCCTGCTACGGCTGGCAGTCAGGTGCAAATTGGTGGTAACGAAAGTTATGTGTCTATGTGCCGGCAACACTTTAAAGATTTAGTATGGCAACATACAACTGATAAAACTTAAGGACAGTCCATGTTAATGCTGCATTTAGGTGATGGCGGGCAAACAAAATTATAGACTGTCCCGATAGCTTTAGAGACTGTACCTGATAAATAGCGCTGGTTGTTATTAAGTACAAATCCGTTATAGTGAAACCATACTAGTGGATAATATCTTATGCCAGCAGAGACTAGCCTACCGCATTTTTGGCCTATTTTAGAGGCTATGCCTTACGGCTTACTTTACAAAGAGTCAGCTAAACCACAAATTTTAGCCAATAAGGCGGCATTACAGCTGTTTAACCTGCCTTTGGATAACGGCCGGTTAAGTGTGTCCAGCCTTTCTCATGTTGAACTGCTAGATCCTGACACCCAGCAAAAAATCAATTTATTACATAACCCCTTGCTGCAAGCATTAAGCGGAACTGCGCTGTCTCAACAGGTATTAATACATCTGCCGCAACCGATGCTTATTAATATTCTTAGTCAGTCAATCAAGCTCGACTTTAGCCTGGGCGAAACCATTTTAATCAATCTGAGCACGCAACATCAGGTTACCGCCAGACTGCCCGGCGCAGTAACGGAATTATCAGAGCTACAGGAAGCGCTGGCCTTTGACAAATTAATGTCGCTGATTTCCACTGAGCTGATTAATGTTGATATTGATAAGCTGGATCAACATATCGAAGATGCGCTGGCAGCACTGGGCGAGTTTTGTCATGCTGATCGTAGTTACATTTTCTTATTCAATTCAGATATCACTGAAATGAGCAACACTCACGAGTGGGTACGCGAGCACATAGCGCCACATAAAGACAATTTACAGCAAATCCCCAAAGATGGCCTGCCCTATTTTTTTGAAAGAATGCTGCAAGATCATATCTTCGCTGTGGCCGATGTTAGCCAGTTAACAGAGCAGGCTGCTGCCGAGCGCGCAGAATTTGAGGCCGAGGACATTCAATCAGTACTCTGCTGTGCCATGTTTGCCGGTAAACAACTGCTGGGGTTTGTTGGCTGTGATATGGTAGCGCGGCAACGCAACTGGACAGCCAATGATCTCAGGCGTATCAAGCTGGTCGGTGAAATGATTGCCAACAGTATTCAAAATGTAAATTACCGCCGCTCACTACAAGATATACAGCTAAAACTGCTCAGTGCTAACCAGGAACTGCAAAAGCAAGCCAGTCAGGATGGTTTAACCGGTATTGCAAACCGCCGGCATTTTGATGAAAAACTGGCCGAAGAGCTACAACGTAGCGCCCGGCATCAGCAGCCGCTGGGGCTGATTTTGCTGGATATCGATTTATTTAAACCCTACAACGATCACTACGGCCATCAGGCTGGAGATTTGGCACTGCAACAGGTCGCGCAAGCACTTAGCGCAGAAACCAAACGTCAGGGAGAGTTAGCCGCCCGTTACGGTGGCGAAGAATTTGCGCTTATTTTACCCGGAAGTGATATAAAAGAATGTCAGCAGTTAGCTAAGCGCTTACAAAAGCGCTTAGCCGCATTAGATATTGCGCATGTAAAATCTGATATCTCCCCGCACCTTACCGTTAGCCAGGGTTGTGTCAGCGTTATCGCCGATAAAGAGCATAATGCGGCAACACTGCTGCAAGCGGCGGATAAAGCACTGTATCAGGCTAAAGCCAATGGCCGTAATTGTATTGTCACTGCGCCATAAGCTCCTGATATCGTTGTCGGCTAATTCAGTTTGGTTAACATGGACTGTCCTTGTTGCACGGGTTGGTTAACATAGACTGTCCCTGTTGCACTCATATTGCTAAACACAATCTGGTTAACAAAACATAGACTGTCCCTGTTGCACTCTTGTGTTGAGCATGCCGTTATTGGGGCTAACCCCAATAACGTTGTGCTATCAGCCGGGGTTTAGTCGTAAAAGCCAGAGCGCGCTTCAGTGATATCAATTAACTTAATAGGGCGGTTAAGTGGCTGCCCGCCATCCCTGGCAATTGGCACCCAGGGTAAATAGCCACGCCCCTTAGATGGGCGTATAGAAAACAAATCAAAGGGTACCGATAAGTAAAAGCCTTTGGTAAAACTGCCTTCACCATACTCAGCCGAGGACACATTAGTAATAGCGGCATAAGCGCCTACTATCATGCCGCTGTCAAAGCGCTTAGCAAAGTCGACATTAACGCCCTTATCCTTGGCTAAAAACTGGCCAATATTAAAGGTTAAGCGGGTATTGGGTATAAATTCCGGCTGCCAATACAAGTTTAGATGGCCGGTTAATACCTGGTAGTCAAAAAAGCCAAAATGGTTTTCATAAGAACGCTGCTTCACATAATTCAGATCCACACCCAGCGCAAACTGGCTGTCTACCGGCCGGTACAGCAGCTCTGCGCCCACCCCGCCGTACATGGTTTCTAAATAGCCCGCGTACGCCTGCGCAAACAGATTAGAGCCAAGCTGTTGTTGCCAATGGCCATACAGGTTCTCTGCGCTAAACTTACTGCGGGTAATATATTCACGCACATAGGTTCTTACCCGTGGCAAACTGGATTCCAGCGCGTCAACTTTAAAGTTAAACTTATCAAAGTTTTCCAGTACGGTCAGTTTGGCCGTGCTGTTTACACTAAAGTTGTTATTAAAGCGGTAACCGCCGCCTAAAAACAGGCCGCCCTGGTACATGTAAAAATACTCAGGATTACCAAAAGATTGCACCCAAAAGGTTTCAACACCGCTGTAAAAACCACTGTCATCATTCAGTTTTACCAGCGATAACGCGTCTTTATCGGGGGCCTGGCGCACATAGGTTGAACGCAGATCAGGCTGCAAAGTACTATGGGTGGTAGCTTCCACAAAGGCGTTAACATCAATCAGCTTTTCCACCAAGGGCATGTGGCTGCCATACTCAACCACCCTGATGGT
>NZ_DAINOE010000157.1:0-2924 GCF_036735525.1 Arsukibacterium sp.
AACGACTCTGTATTGCCCTGTTCATCAGTCACGGTAACCGTATCATCTGCTATCGTAATCACTGTATTTCTCCATTGCCGTGTAACCGGCTGACATTACGTAAATTCTCTAAATCATCCTGATGCAACCATTCCCCCAGTTGGGCATTGGCCAATCGGGGTATAGCAGCAACAGGATGACCGTTATGTACTAGATAAGCCAAGTCATAAGGCGGGTAAAAAAATGCTCGGGCTATACGCTCTATCGTCTCAGCATCGGCGTCATCAGGAATTCGCTTAAGTGCCATAAAGGTAGCCTTATTCATATAACGCATGCGAGCCGGATCTTGCGGTTCGCAGGCTAAAGACTCACCGGTTTCAAGCAGATCCAATATCTGCTGCCAAAGTATGATCATTTCTCGCTGAGTTTTTCTCTCCAGACTAAAGGCTGTTTCTTGCTCACAGTTCACTGGAAATTTTCTGACGCGGACTATGGGCCCAGTGTCAAAGGTGCTATCCATATGATGGCAAGTGCAACCATATTCCTGCACGCCCTCAAGTATCGCAACATTGTAAAATGCCCAGCCTCCAAACTCTGGCAGCGGCCCGGCGTGAAAATTTAATGCTGCCTTCACTGCCAGTCCGAGCGTCTCTGGCAATACCCGGTGTCTGAACATGTAGCTGATCACATAGTCTGCCCGCAAACCTGATAACTGCTGCTGACTGCTGTACTTGGGCACGCCTAACCGGTCTGCAGCCTCAGACAAGGTTTCACTGTGAATAAACGCGTGGCTTTCCTGATCCGAGGGGACCACTGCCAACACTGGCCAGCCACGCGCAATCAAGGTTTCCAAAGCAACCACAGCGCCTGGCTTGGAGCCCAGAAGTATGACTGAAGGTTTAATCATTTACTGCCTCAAAATATTGCGTAACGGACTCAATAATTCGCTGGACGTACTGCTCTGACATCATAGAGTGCAACGGCAGTGATAAGATCTCAGCAGCAATGCGCTCAGTCACTGCCAAACATCCTTTTGGCATATCTTTTAACAGCGTAAAATGATGACCAGGTTGCCAATGGATCCCAGTATCAATTCCGGCCGCCTTCATGTGGTCACGCAACGGTTGTCGGTGCACAGCAGCGACCCGGATATAGTATAAAAATGGTGTCACATCATTGAAATCCGCTTGTGGCACCTGCACCTGAGGGATACGCCCGAGATATTCATTGTAACGTTTGCATACCTGTTGGCGGCTGGCAGTGATAGTCGGCATTTTGCTCAACTGCGCGACACCAATAGCCGCATGCAAGTTAGCTAAATGATAACGAAAGCCTAACCGCTGCACATCATAGGTCCAAGCCCGTTTGTTCTCATACATGACCGCAGCAGGTTGCCCCATCCCGATCAGACGCATTTCATGCAGTGCACGCTGCTCAGCCTCTGAACGAACAATCAAGGCACCACCGTCAATCGTCGTAATCGTTTTTACCGGATCAAAACTGAACATACATAAATCAGAAAAAGTACCCACTTTACGCCCTTTGTAGACAGAGCCAAACGAATGGGCGGCATCATGAATGATCCTGATACCATAGTGCTCGGCCAGACGCGCAGCCTGATCATGATCAGCAAGACAACAGTCGTAATCCATCACAATAATGGCTTTGGTCCGCGATGTAATCAGTGCTTCAGCTTTATTCAGATCGATGCACAGCGTCTGTTCGTCAATATCACAAAACACCGGAGTAGCCCCGACCGCCAGAATCGCCTGAAAGTCAGCAATATTGTTAAATGAAGGTGTGATAATTTCGTCGCCTGATCCCGCATCAATCAACATCAACGCCAGATGCAGGGCAGCATGCCCAGTACTGACCGCGACCAGATATCTATCCTGCAACCCCAGATATTCAGACAAATGCTGTTCAAAGTCGCCAACAGCGGCCCCCATGCCTAACCAGCCTACGCGCAGCGACTCCGTAGCGGCATCAATTTCCTGTTCAGTAATCAATGGCTTAAAAACTGGGATTTCCTGCATCATCTCACTCACTTATGCTCAAAGTTGGCACAGCCGTGACAAAAGTCAGCGCTGTGTTATGTTGCTGAAGCAGCTGTGATCTGACTTCAGCGGCTATATTCCAAGGCAGAATCATCACAACATCCGGCTTATACGCCGGCAGTAAGTCTGGCGAGAGGATTGGAATATGACTGCCGGGTAAAAATTTACCCTGCTTCGATTTTGCCGCATCAAAAACAACGGAGATTAAATCACTATCTATACCTGCATAGTTCAACAGGGTATTGCCCTTAGCCGCCGCGCCATAGGCTACTACCGTTTTCCTCTCCTGTCGGCACTGCAGCAAAAACTGTGTCAATTGCGCGGTAATAGTGTCAACTCGCAGCTGAAAGTCACGGTAAGTGGATGGCACGGTCAATCCAGCGTCAGCTTCTAATGCCAGAACGTGCGCAACTCTGCTGCTGGTTTCATAATGAGCCGGCTGCTGACAACACCATAACCGCAGGCTACCGCCATGTGTCGGCAGCTGCTCTACATCAAATACTCGCAAACCAACCTGCTGCAATATCGTCTGTACTGTACCAAGTGACAAATAAGAGTAGTGCTCATGGTAAATCGTATCAAATTGACACTCCTTGAGCAGGTTTAGCAGGTGCGGAAATTCCAGACTGACCACACCGTCATCAGCAAGCAATTTGCTGATACCAAGAACAAAATCATTAATATCAGGAACATGCGCCAATACATTGTTTGCAATTATCAGACTAGCTGGACGGTATTCCAGCCGAATTTTTTCAGACAAACCTGCACCAAAAAACGCTGATATCACCTCTATACCTAATGCTCTGGCCGCCTGCGCTGTAGCTTGAGTGGGCTCAATACCTAAACATGGAATGGCGTGTGATACATAATTTCGCAACAAGTATCCAT
>NZ_DAINOE010000157.1:2934-3405 GCF_036735525.1 Arsukibacterium sp.
CACCAGTGATGCGGCATTCAACGCTAATTTTTTTATGGATAAATCCGCGAACTGCTTGGCATGGGCCATCCAACTAGTCGAAACAGAAGAGAAATAAGCGTAGTCAGCGGTGAACAACTCGTCAGCCTTAGCAAAATCTTCTGTTTGCACCAACCAACAATGCTGACATACCCAGACTTTTAGCGGATAACATTTTTCCAACCGAAACTGACTTTGATCAGACAGATAGGCGTTTGAAGGCGGCATAACGCCTAGATCAACCAACGGCAAGGTTAACGCCTGCTGGCAATGTCGACATTTCATAACGTTATTCCATTAAAACTGTGGTCAAGCAGAGGCAAGCTTGCATCGCGCTCAGATAACAGTGTTATCGGCAACGGCCAGTTGATCTTGAATGCTGGATCATCTACCCGACAGCCACCTTCATGTTGGGGATGATACTGTGCAGTGTGTAAGTACAACAACTGACTG
>NZ_DAINOE010000158.1:0-3298 GCF_036735525.1 Arsukibacterium sp.
GATCCCCCCCGTTGGAATATGAGTGGCATGCGGTAGGTGGATACGACCATCCATGCACTTAAAGGCAATAATAGCCGTTGGGTGAGCAGTCAGATACTGTTGTCGCTGCTCACGCTGCGCCACGCTAATAAAATCTTGATGGTACTTACTGGCAAGTTGTTGCAGCCAGTTAAGTTTATCGCTGATGGGAGCAAGGTGCATGGTCATGCTGCGGTATCCTAGCCTTTGCGTGTTACCAACACTAACACTAACACTAACAGGACAGTCTATCGTCGCAAGGCGACTTTAGTCGCATCTTTAAGAAACAACAGATAAAGACTGGGCAAATAGGCCATCAGGTTTTCGCCTTTAAATTCCTGATAAAAAATTAACCGACTAAGGGCGAAGAATCACGGTTTTCGACTCTATTGATCCTATGGATGTTTCGGCAATTTTGTTAACATGCCGGCATCAAAAGCGTTTCGGGGCATATCATGGCAATTGAATGGATTATCGCATTTCTCTCACTAGGGCTGTTTGCTGGCTTTATGGCAGGATTACTTGGTGTGGGCGGTGGCGGCATAATGGTGCCTATGCTGACCTCTATTTTTTTAGCGCAAGGGCTGGCACCAGACTATGTTGTGCATTTAGCATTGGGCACGTCGATGGCAGCAATTGTAACCACGTCTATAGCCAGTATGCGCGCCCACCATACGCGCGGCGGTGTAATGTGGCCCATTTTGAAAACGATGGCTCCGGGCGTTATTTTAGGCACCTTTGCCGCAACCTTTTTAGCAGCAAAAATAAGCTCACAGCATCTGGCTATTTTTTTCGCACTCTTTATGGGGTATGTCGCGCTAAATATGTTACGGCCGAAGAAGGTGGTTATTGTTGAACCTAAAGCAGCAGGTAAACTAGAACTCACCGCAGTAGGAAGTGGTATTGGTGCAGTGTCGGCCCTGGTGTCTATTGGCGGCGGCTCGTTAACCGTACCTTATTTGAGCTGGCGGGGTATACCACTGAAAAATGCTATTGGCACATCCGCTGCGGTAGGTTTACCAATCTCGCTAGCTGGCGCGCTGGGTTATTTATTAAATGCCCAGCCAGGTTTAGAACTACCTTATGCCTTTGGCATGGTTTATCTGCCCGGTGTACTGCTCATGTCAGCGGCTAGCTTTATTACCGCGCCCTTCGGCGCCAAGCTTGCACATAAACTGCCCGTTGCTTCGTTAAAGAAAGTTTTTGCGATACTGCTAATAATGCTTAGTCTAAAAATGCTGCTGTCGGTTTTGTAGAATCAACAGTCATAGCGGTAACCCGATTGGTTGATTCTTATCTTCGTAGCCAAAGTAGAGAACATTTGCTGAAAAGTTTTCAGCAAGCAGATATACGGTTAACTGTTGTTGGACGAGATGTTCAAAAATACCAAAGGCGTTTTTTACTCCACGAATAAAAAGAGACAGTTAATTTTGCAGACATATAATTGCAAATGCGTACAGCGAAATTTATTGCGCATCATTCCCCAGGCTTCTCAAAAGGGTTACATGAGCGTGCGGTATATCCAATGGCACTGGGTGATATCGGCATTGAACCGGCAGCTTCAGCTGTCTGGCAATAGCAGACTTTATTACGGGCCAACTGCTATATTGTCTGGTCGACAAACTGGTGTACTGGATGCACGGCAAAGCCTGATTGGTAAAGCGGCGCGTTAATTTTCGCTGAACTAACGGGCGCCGCGTTATTTTACTTAGTTGCTGTTGATGTGGAAAAACGCCGGTGGTTTTTGCTGCAGTAAATGCTGCACAAAATAGTCCCAGCGCCGGCGGGTAAAGTAGCTGTCTTCGCGTAAGTCGTGATCTTTATTGGCTAACAGCAATAAATCAACATCGCGGTTTGCCGCCTGAATAGCCGCCGCTAGCCTGAAGCTGTTGGCAGGATTGACATTATTATCCAAATCACCGGTGGCGAGTAACAACTTGCCGCTTAACTGATGTGCCAGCGTCATATTGCTGTTGCTGTCGTAGTGCTCGCCTTCTGCTGGCATACCCATCCACATTTCCGGCCACCAGGCTTTGGACATACGGTGATCATGATTACCGGCCGAGGACACCGCTACCTTGTAAAAATCGCCATATTTTAGCAGCGCTCTTGCTGCATCATAGCCACCGGCAGAATGGCCGTAGGCACCAACCCGGCTTAAATCCAGGTAAGGAAGTCTCGCCGCCAGTTGCTTCAGGCCGCTGATATAATCCGGCCCACCGATATCACCAAGATTTTTATAACTGTGCAAATGAAACGCACGCGAGCGATGTGCAGTACCGAGCGGATCTAAATTCAGTACCACCACACCCAGTTGCGCCAGCGGTGTTTCGGTATTGGCAAAGCCGCGCGAGAAACGCTTGGCACTGACGATAGTATGCGGGCCGGCATACATATGTTGCACCACGGCGTAGCGTTTGGCCGGGTCAAAGTTGACGGGTTTATACAGCAGACCATACAGCGGCGTTTTGCCATCACGTGCCAGCACACTAAAAGGCTCTGGCGGCTGCCAGCCGGTGGCACGCAGCGCGCTGTCATCGGCTACTGCCAGGGTTTGCAGCACAGCGCCATCCAGGCTCTGTCTGATGCTGCTGACAGTGGGCAAATCGACGCGGGAATAACTGTCATAGAAATGCTGCCAGTCGGGCGCCAGATTAACCTGATGATCGGCATATTCCGGTGTCAGCAAAGTCAATCCGCTGCCATCGAGGTTAATCCGGTACAGGTAGCGAAAATACGGATCGCCAGGCTCGCGACCCGACGCCGAGAAATACAGCTGTTGGTTTTGATGATCTATACCGTGCAGCTCACGCACAACAAAGTCGCCGCGGGTCAGTTGCCGGGTTTTACCGCTGCGCTGCTGCAGATATAAATGGTTCCAGCCATCGCGTTCAGAGCTGAAAACAAAATGCTCTGCATCCAACCAGGCGATGCCGTGTTTGTCATAATCGACAAACTGCTCACTGCGCTCCTGCCATTTTACTGTTGCCACACCATCGGTATTAATTTGCCATAAGGTCAGTGCCCGCATGCCACGATCGCGCGCTACCAGATAGAAAAAGCCCTCATCATGCCAGCTGACATCACCCCAGTTTTGCGTGGTTTCAAGCGGCGGTAACTGTGTCAACGTCACCTTGCCACTGACTGTGTCGACCAGTGCCAGTTGATAATGCGAGCGTTGATCGTTACCCGGCAACGCCCGTTTGTACGAGTGCAATACCGCGCTATGGCCCTGCGCTGGCAGGTTTTGCAACATATGCAGACTTGGCATAGTGCGTCT
>NZ_DAINOE010000159.1:0-3286 GCF_036735525.1 Arsukibacterium sp.
GCTTTGATGTTCGCTTTGCTGGCCAGGTTGTGTTGTGCCAGCCAGTCGTCAAAAATACGGCCACGTCCCCGGGTATCCAGCAACTGCAGCAGAGTATGATAACTGCTGTTTTCATCTAGCTGCCAGCGTGTTGCGGCCAAGCGTGCGACCGCTCGTAAGCCGCTTTCAACGTACTGGCGTTCGTCATACAAGGTGTCGTCTAAATCAAAAATGTAGATCACAGATACAGATCTCCGGCATAGCGTACCTGAGTAATAGGGCATGGCGCAGCCAAAAAGAGTATTGTATCGACATCCAGCCCGCAGCTTTCTGCCAGGCTCCAATACAAGCTGTCTACTCCGGCTTTAATGCCAAGTGTGGAGGCCCCGCCAAAGCGACTGTTGCACTCGATCAGGTGTAACTGTTGCTGCTCATCTATGATGGCTTGCATCACCACCGGGCCAGTCAATGCTAGTGCTTGCAGTGCGTCACGTATCAGGTTGTCATATTGCGGTAGTGCAATTGTTTGGCTGATTTGTGATTCGCCATGTTGTACTTTTAGGCGATAACGGCAGATATGGGCTTTGAGTTTGCTGTCTTTATTCAGCCAGGCATCGATACTGATTTCACGACCACAAATATAGGGCTGAAATAGCGGCTGTTGCAATGTGTTGGCATGTGCTTGCGCTTGCTCTGAGGTTAACGCCAGCCCAAGGCTAGCACTACCGGCACCATAACGTTCTTTGACAACCCAAAGTTCGCTGGAGCCATCAGGTTGCGCTAAGCTGGGTATTGCAGGTAGGCCAATCGACATTAGTTGGCTGGAAAATGCATTTTTATCCAGGCAACGTTGCACCGCGTGTTCAGGTGATACCAGCACGTAAATGCCTTGTGCCGCCAGTGTCTGCTTTAATCTTGACCAAAAGTGCAGTTCGCCATCTCTGCTAGGCAATATATGGCTGACATTGCGTTTTACTAATCCCTCAATGATGGCGTCAGTAGCCCCTGCCGCAACGGCAGGCATTAACCAAAAATCATCGGCAAAGTGTTCGCTGACTACAGGGTGGCTGCAATCACCGGCGATGATGCGTGCTGAACGGTTAATGCGTCTGGCGGCGTGTTGCAGCGCCTTTAACAGCGGTATTTTCGCACCAGCGCTGCTTAATAGCACGTTTAGATTGGAGATGCTGTTCATCCAGTACTACCAAAAAGCATGTTTTGAAATGGAGATAGCTTTATTGCTGATATCAGCCGTGATACGTCTGTTATCATAATCATTGAGTGTCATGGCTTTTTTCGGCGTTTGCCAATCACCATACATAAAGGTTAAAAAATCCGACGCTGCAGACGGCACCGGGATAGCGTGCCCCATAAAAGCTATTGTTTCCAGTTGATTAAAGTGGTGCTCTGGTGCGAAAAATATACCCGCTGAGGAGAGTAATTCTGAGCGTCCGTTCAATGATTGTCGACGCTGCAGGCTGGTTTCAAATGGAATAAGAGAGCAGCCTGCTTTAGGCGTGAATTCAATGTTTAGACAAACGTCATAACCTGACTGCCTGATCAGTGTTGTGTGCCAGTCCACTTTGTCTTGCATGGGTGCTTGTTTTTGAAAGTTTTTAAGCAGTAAGAGAGCCTTGTCAAAATCTGCGTCATCAATGGCGAAATCGATATCATCATCCCAGGCGAGCAGTTTGCCCTCTCGCATTAAGCCCAGTAGTGTGCCCGAATCGATACAGGCTTTTATCTGGTGTTGTATAAACAGCTGGCTTAATCTGATCAGTAGCTGATGGCCTAGTTGCAAGGTTGCTGCATGGCTAAAGGGGTGCTCAGATTTCAGTTCAGCCTTGATTGGTATATATATTTTATTTGGCGCTATACCGAATTCTGTCGTCAGCTGCTGATATATGCTGTCGATCCATAGGCTGGTGATGACAATGGTATCAAATTGCAACTGTGCTAGTGCCGCTGGCGCAAGCACGGGGATATTCGCTATGGTCTGGCCATGGCGTTTGGCATCGTTGTCTACAAAGGCAATAATGTTATGTTCAGGGTGCTTTTTGAGGTAGGTTTCACC
Source organism: Arsukibacterium sp. (assembly GCF_036735525.1). Classification (NCBI taxonomy): domain Bacteria; kingdom Pseudomonadati; phylum Pseudomonadota; class Gammaproteobacteria; order Chromatiales; family Chromatiaceae; genus Arsukibacterium; species Arsukibacterium sp. The sequence continues at coordinate 2,054 of NZ_DAINOE010000159.1, forward strand.
TGCTTTACTGGCCCCAAACAGCACGAGTTTGTCTGTTGGCGTCATACTAGCTCCCAAGACAACGGGGTGCCTTTGCTAGCATCTTGCCGGATGGTTTTACCCAGAACAAACGGCAAATATTTCGGCGCTAGACCAAGCCCTGGTCGTACAGAGCGAAGATTGTCGTGTGTGAAAATATCACCTGCTTTCATATCTTTTGCGATATACAGTGAGCGGCGATGCACTCTGGAAGAAACCTCTTTATCGGTACAGCCATAGCGTACGTGACCTAGCGCATCATGAGCGCGAGCGGTTTCCTCTACCAGCAGTGTTAATTCTGCGGGCTCTAGTGAAAACTTCGCGTCTACCTCGCCGCCATGTCTATCCAGTACAAAGTGCTTTTCAATGACCGTGGCGCCCAAGGCGACGGCTGCGACAGATACCCCCACTCCCGGAGTATGATCCGATAATCCCACCTGACAATTAAATAGCTGCGCTAAATGTGGAATAGTCTGTAAATTGGCATCGACTGGTCGGGCGGGGTAGTTGCTGGTGCATTTTAGTAGAATGAGATCTTTGCAACCGTTGTTACGCAGCACGTCAACCGATTCAGCCAGCTCAGCTTGCGTCGCCATGCCCGTTGACATTATCACCGGCTTGCCGGTTTTGGCGACCGCCGCTAACAGGCCATGATCGATATTTTCAAAGGACGCGATTTTATAGCAGGGCACATTGAGTGACTCCAGAAAATCGACAGCTGTTAAATCAAAAGGTGAACTAAATGCCAGCAGGCCTTTGTTATTGGCGTATTCAAAAATCGGTTTATGCCACTCCCAGGGGGTCATGGCCATTTTGTAAAGATTATATAAGGAGTTGCCTTGCCAAAGGCTATTAGGATCGGCAATAAAAAATTCACGCTCGTGTACATCCAGAGTGATAGTGTCGGGTGTGTAGGTTTGTAGTTTCAGCGCATGCGCACCTGCTGCTGCTGCCGCATTGACCAGCGCCATAGCCTTGTCGAGTGACTGGCCATGATTGCCTGACATCTCTGCGATGATAAACGGCGAGTGCGCCGGACCAACTAACCGGTTGCCAATTTTTATCTCTGACATCAAGTCCTCGTCACTGTCGTTAAAATTTGTTCTACTACTAAAGGCGTACCAGCGTTTGCAGGGACAATTTGTGCAGCCACCTGACTAATATTGTCTAATAATTTTGGCTGCAATAAGTAATGACGCAGTTGTACAGCAATAT
>NZ_DAINOE010000160.1:0-1633 GCF_036735525.1 Arsukibacterium sp.
TACCCCAGTTTTAATGCCTTTTTTACCCGGCCATTAAAAGAGGGCATCAGGCCATTGACTGCAGATCCGGCCATACTGGCGCATCCGGTAGATGGCTGTATCAGTCAGCTGGGCACCATTATTGATGGTAAACTGGTACAGGCTAAAAACCATAACTACTCACTACAAAGCCTGTTGGGCGGCGAAGCGCACACCGCAGCACCTTTTACCGGCGGTAAATTTGCCACTATTTATCTGGCGCCCAAAGACTATCATCGCATTCATATGCCGGTTGCCGGCACCTTACGTGAAATGATCTATATTCCGGGCGAGCTGTTTTCGGTAAATCCGCTGACCGCCGAAAATGTGCCTGACTTATTTGCCCGCAACGAGCGCGTCGTCACTATTTTTGATACAGCGCTGGGTCCTATGGCATTGGTATTGGTCGGTGCCACTATTGTCGCCAGTATTGAAACCGTCTGGGCAGGCACTATTACCCCGCCTACCGGTAAAGATATCTTCCGCTGGCAGTATCCGGCCAAGGGCCCTACTGCCATTGTGCTGGATAAAGGCGCCGAAATGGGCCGCTTTAAATTAGGCTCCACCGTAGTACTGGCCTTTGCTGCCGATAAAATTGATTTTCTGGATGATCAGCAAGCCGGCGCCGTTACCCGAATGGGTGCGCCCTTTGCAGCGATTAAACAAGTGAGCAGTGAGTGACAGAGATGCAAATCATTGCGCATCGCGGCGCCAGTGGCGATTTTCCGGAAAATACTCTTTTAGCGTTCGAGCAAGCGCTGCTGCAAGGTGCTGATGCTATTGAACTGGATGTGTTTGCCCTCGACGGCGAATTAGTGGTGATTCATGATCACCATCTTGAGCGCACCACCAACGGCAGCGGCAGCATTTACCAGTATAGCCTGGCGCAACTGCAGCAGCTGGACGCCGGCTTAGGCCAGCCTGTGCCCCTGTTATGGCAGGTGTTAGTACTGACTCAGGGCAAATGCTGGCTAAACATTGAGTTAAAAGGCGCCGATACGCTGGCGCCCTTACTGGCATTACTACAGCGGGCTGAACAACAACTGCAGTACGACTGCCAAAGCTTGCTTATCTCGTCGTTTAACCATCACTTGCTGGCGGCGTTAAAACAAGCCAGGCCAGAGCTGCGTCTGGGTGCGCTCACCGCCTGCTTGCCTTTGGATTATGCTGCCTTTGCCAGTGCGCTGGATGCTTATTCCGTGCATTGCGATGTCAGCTTTATCAACCAACAGATGGTCACAGATGCTAAAGCCCGTGGCCTGAAAGTCTATGTCTATACCGTTGATGCCGCCGATGACATAGCCAGACTTAAACATTATAGCGTAGATGGCATTTTTTGCAATTACCCGGCATTAAGCCGGGCCAGGTTGCAACATGCCAAAACCTAATGGACGCTTAGTCTGAATGACCACTGCCAATACCAGAAAAAACAACGCCAGCATGATGCTGGCGTTGTTTTTTGCTTAGCTCGGGGCTGGCGATTAAGCAGCAGGACCACGGCTGGCGCGTTTACGATCGTTTTCAGTTAAGTGACGCTTACGGATACGGATAGATTTTGGTGTCACTTCTACCAGCTCATCATCATCAATAAACTCTAACGCCTGCTCCAGAGTAT
>NZ_DAINOE010000160.1:1643-3280 GCF_036735525.1 Arsukibacterium sp.
AGGTTAATGGCTTCGTCAGTACCTGAGGCACGTACGTTGGTTAATTGTTTACCCTTTAAGCAGTTAACTGTTAAGTCGTTGCTGCGGCTGTGGATACCAATGACCTGACCTTCGTAGACTTCTTCAGCATGACCAATGAACATACGGCCGCGCTCTTGCAAGGAGAAGATCGCATAACCGGCAGCCTTACCCATAGCATTAGAAATCATTACGCCGTTAGTACGCTGACCAATATTGCCACCTTTGTGCTCACCGTAGTGGTCAAAGCTGTGGTACATCAGGCCGGTACCAGAGGTAATGGTCATAAACTCGGTACGAAAACCAATTAAACCCCGGCTTGGCATGGTGAAGTCCATACGGATGCGGCCTTTACCATCTGGTTGCATATTGGTTAAGTCAGCTTTACGCTCACCCATCCGCTCCATAATAGCGCCCTGGTTCTGCTCTTCACAGTCAATGGTGACGTTTTCCATGGGTTCCATTTTCACGCCATCTACCATCTTCATGATAACTTCCGGGCGGGACACCGCTAACTCGAAACCTTCACGGCGCATGTTTTCAATTAATACGCCTAAGTGTAATTCACCACGACCTGATACCTTGAACTTGTCACCGTCTGGCGTTTCTTCAACGCGCAGTGCCACGTTGTGTTTAAGCTCGTGAGTTAAACGCTCTAAAATCTGACGAGAGGTAACAAACTTACCTTCTTTACCGGCAAACGGAGAGGTATTGACCTGGAACGTCATGGTAACGGTTGGCTCATCCACTTGCAGCGCAGGTAAAGGATCTACCTTGGTGGTGCTGCAAATAGTATCCGAAATTTTCAGCTCGCCAAGGCCGGTAAAGGCCACGATATCACCCGCTTGCGCTTCTGCGGTTTCTACCCGCTCCAGACCTAAGTAGCCAAATACCTGGCCTACTTTACCATTACGCTTATTGCCATCAGCACCAACAATAGTCACTTGCTGGTTTGGCTTTAAGGTGCCGCGCTTAATACGGCCAATGCCGATAATGCCTAAGTAGCTGGAGTAATCCAACTGTGATACCTGTAACTGCGTTTCGCCATTCAGCTCAACCGCCGGTGGAGCTACGTGCTTAACAATAGCTTCGAATAAATCGGTAATGTCTGGTTTAGTGACAGTGTGATCCAGCGTTGCCCAGCCATTGATTGCCGATGCATAAACGATAGGGAAGTCTAACTGCTCGTCAGTAGCGCCCAGATTATCAAACAGGTCAAAAACCTGGTCAATTACCCAATCCGGCCGGGCACCCGGACGGTCAATTTTGTTCACAACCACAATTGGCTTTAAACCGTGTGAAAAGGCTTTTTGCGTAACAAAACGGGTTTGCGGCATAGGACCATCTACGGCATCAACTAACAGCAGTACTGAGTCAGCCATTGACAGAACCCGCTCTACTTCACCGCCAAAGTCGGCGTGGCCCGGGGTGTCAAGAATGTTGATATGGTAACCATTCCAGCGCACTGAGGTGTTTTTGGCCAGGATAGTTATACCGCGCTCAGATTCCTGGGCGTTGGAGTCCATCATCCGCTCCTGCAGTTTGGCACGAGCATCAAAGGTACCCGACTGTTGCAGCAGTTTATCAACCAGGGTTGTTTTACCATGGTCAACGTGGGC
>NZ_DAINOE010000161.1:0-2906 GCF_036735525.1 Arsukibacterium sp.
ATAAATGCCATTGCCTGCCGCCACCGCTAAGCGGTTTAGCTCTCCCAAGTTATCATTAATACCCTGCAAGCCTTGCTCATAGACTCTGGCCAGTGAGATGCCATCATACAGATTACGCTCACCCTGAGCTTTCCCCGCTGTGCTGCTATCCAAACGGTTAGCAATCTGCAAGCCTGCAGCATCATCTGCCGCACTGTTAATACGCCGCGCCGTGGCCAGTTTTTTCAGCAAGCTGTCTTGTTGTAACTGCGCCTGGTTCAGGGGGTTCAAATTGCCGGGATTATTGATTTTCATTGTCATGCCTCAATCGCATAAAACCTTAGTCAAGTTTAGCCTATCCAGGCGTGATGCACCAATGATATGGGCCTAAAAAATAAACAACACCAGTGATGGCTAACACCCTAAAATTACTAATAAACTTACTTTAGGTATACTTTATGCTAAGTTCTTAGTAATGGCGTCAAAAAGCTGGCTAAAATGATACATGTAGATTTGAGGGTGCAATATGTTTGACGGAAAAACTATACTGATCACCGGCGGCACCGGCTCATTCGGCCATAAATATACCGAAACCTTAATGGCTCGTTACAAACCTAAAAAAATCATCATTTTTTCACGTGACGAACTCAAACAATACGAAATGCAGCAACGGTTTAATGATCGCTGTATGCGTTATTTTATCGGTGATGTACGAGATCCTGAGCGGCTGCGCCGTGCCATGCATGATGTGGATTTTGTTATTCATGCCGCAGCTCTCAAGCAAGTGCCAGCTGCCGAATATAATCCTACCGAATGTATTAAAACTAATATTAATGGTGCTGAAAATATCATTAATGCCGCTATAGATTGTAATGTTGATAAAGTGATTGCGCTGTCTACAGACAAAGCAGCAAACCCGGTTAACTTGTATGGCGCAACCAAACTGGCTTCAGATAAACTGTTTATTGCCGCAAATAATATGGTTGGTGGCAGTCGACCTCGTTTTTCAGTAGTACGTTATGGCAATGTTGTCGGCTCTCGAGGATCGGTTGTACCCTATTTTCAACAATTACTGCATCAAAACGCCGATCATTTGCCCATAACCCATGAACAAATGACTCGTTTTTGGATAACCCTGCAACAAGGAGTGGATTTTGTACTGAAAAATTTTGCGCGTATGTTAGGCGGTGAAATTTTCGTCCCCAAAATCCCCTCTATTAAAATTACTGATTTGGCCAAAGCGATGGCTCCTGATTTGCCCATTAAAATTGTCGGTATAAGACCGGGTGAAAAACTGCATGAAATGATGTGCCCTGGCGATATGTCGTTTCATACCTACGAATTTGCAGATCATTTTGTTATAGCACCAGCGATTAAATTTTTTAATCGCAGTAATGACTTTACCACTAACGCCCAAGGAGAGCAGGGACAACTGGTGTCACAGGGTTTTGAATATGTTTCAAATACCAACCCGCATTTCTTAAGCATTGATGAGATCCGTCAGTGCAACCAAGTTGCTGATTTATGATCCCCTACGGCAAACAACAACTGGACGCAGCAGATGTTGCGGCCGTACAAGAAGTGCTGCAATCAAACTGGTTAACGCAAGGTCCGAAAGTACCTGAGTTTGAACAGGCTGTTTTACAACATTGTCAGTCGCAGTTTGCTGTTGCCGTCAATAGCGCCACTTCTGCGTTACATATTGCTTGTTTAGCGCTAAACGTTGGCCCTGGCGATATCGTCTGGACGTCTCCTAACTCCTTTGTTGCTTCTGCTAATTGTGCACTTTACTGTGGTGCAAAGGTCGATTTTGTCGATATCGATATCACTACAGGCAATCTTTGCTGTCAGGCACTTAGAGAAAAGCTTATACAAGCCAGGCAAACAAATACTGTACCTAAAGTCGTCATACCCGTGCATTTTGCCGGTCAATCTTGTGATATGGCAGTAATTGGTACCTTGGCAAAAGAATATGGCTTTGCGGTTATAGAGGATGCTTCTCATGCGATTGGCGCCCGCTACCTCGAGCAACCAATTGGTAATTGTGCCTATTCTGATATCTGCGTGTTTAGTTTTCATCCGGTTAAAATTATTACCTGTGGTGAAGGCGGTATCGCCGCCACTAACAACCCGGAGCTTGCCCGGAAAATGCAAATGCTTCGCAGTCATGGCATTACCTCAGAAACAACAGAGCTAACTGAACCTAGCCATGGGGTTTGGTACTATCAGCAGCAATTATTAGGCTTTAATTATCGAATGACTGATATTCAGGCAGCCCTAGGTGTAAGTCAGTTAAGCAAATTGACCCGCTTTATTGCTGAACGTCATCTACTAGCAAAGTGGTATGATGATGCCTTTGCTGATAATTCCAGCATTTCCCCATTACAACAGCAGCCCTATGCTTACAGCAGCTATCATCTTTATGTAATCAGGCTGCTAAATCTTAATAAAACCCAGCATAAAGACTGTGTTCAGTTTCTTCGACAGCAAGGTATTGTCGGGCATTTACACTATATTCCCATCTATTTGCAGCCGTATTATCAGCAACTCGGTTTTAAAGCTGGCTATTGCCCACAAGCTGAGCTGTATTATCAACAGGCAGTCACCATACCGCTGTTTCCGGGTTTAACAGCAAAGGAGCAACACAGTGTGGTTGCTACCCTGCAACGCTTTTTAGAAAAACTACAATGAACATTGCCATTATCCCTGCCCGAGGTGGTAGTAAGCGCATACCCCGGAAAAATATTAAAGATTTTTGCGGTCAGCCGATGTTGGCTTACCCGATTAGGGCTGCACTAGAAAGTGGCGTGGTTGATAAAGTAGTGGTATCAACAGACGATCATGAGATAGCGGATATTGCCCGGCAACATGGGGCTGAAGTGCCTTTTATGCGTGATTCACAGTTAGCTGATGATCATACCGGCACT
>NZ_DAINOE010000161.1:2916-3279 GCF_036735525.1 Arsukibacterium sp.
AACGACTGCAAGCCATGGGCTGGCCACTTGCTGATTGTGCCTGTTTATATGCCACGACCCCGCTACTGAGTGCAGATATCATTCAGCAGCTTTATCAGCAACTGCAGCAAGCAGCCGCAGATTATGTCTTTACCAGCGCCCGCTTCTCATTTCCTATTCAAAGGGCACTATTAATGACGGACAGCGGTGGTGTAACGCCTTTTGACCCAGAGAGCATTAGCAAGCGCTCACAAGACTTAGTCCCCGCTTTTCATGATGCAGGTCAGCTGTATTGGGCCAGAGCCGAAACCTGGTTAAATAGTAATAAGTCTATCTTTGACGCCCACTCGCGTATGCATGTTCTGCCTGATCATTTGGTGCAAG
>NZ_DAINOE010000162.1:0-3273 GCF_036735525.1 Arsukibacterium sp.
CTAGGTTTACCCCTTCAAAGCACTGAAAAACCCAACGCAATGTCGGTGCACCATTTGGCTGGTTTATTTGACTCGGGATGGTTTCATTAGATTGTTTCATTGTCTGTCTCATCCGCCGCTGGGCGATGGAGTAAACCAATAATGATAAGGTCATGATCATCAACAATGCATCTATCCGGCTTGGCTTTTTAATAAACAGCGAGGACACAAAAAAAAGCGGGTCTTTTAAAAACCTAAAGCCCCTTTCAACTGAAGACTGCGCTTTGTAATGGTGAAGAATAGCCTCTGGACTGAGCTCGTTTTCAGTGGCGTTGCTTGCAAGAATGAAACATGATTTCTGCTCCACTGCGTATTGGATGACTTCCTGCTTCTCGGTGATTTCGGCAACGGCTTGCCAGACAATGCTTTTGACCGACGCATCTTTTTTCGGCCGGCCTTTGCCTTCATACGTTTTATGCTCAAGACAATCAAGCTTTGTTAGCTTATGATATTTTTGGTTTTTATTTAAATCATGTAAGGCTTTGAGTGCATCTTGCTGGCAGGCATAACGCTGCGCCTGCAAATGAAAGAGGTCTTTTTCAAGCTTCGTTTTATCGCGTTCAATCTGTCTGGCAATCGTTTTCCCCGCCCGCTCACCGGCCGCTTTCGAATGCACGACCATCCATCGTTGTGTGATCCCCATATGCTCGACATGCTTCACGCTATATTGATAATTGTCGTCAATCTGTTGCCATTGTTTGGCGGCCAGTGCTTCGGTAATCAGGGTGTTTTCAAGTTTGATGGTCGAAGGAATGAGGGTGATAAAGGTTAACTGCGACAAAAATTCTGCATTGTCTTTATGATAAAGTTTGCAATCGGCCACAAGATAACTAGGTTGTTTGGATTTGTTCAGCATTTCAACCAGCGCTTTGGCGCGCTCTTTAAACACTTTGGTATCGGCAGTATTGCCATCCCAATTCTTACACGCCAGCGGAATACCACCGTCCTGGCTGACAATCATCTCTTGTACAACTTGTTTTAAATCAGGACGATGTGCTTTGCTGTAACCGTGCGTAATGTGGATAACCTGCTCATCACACTCTTCGTCAGAATTATCTACATACTCACCGGTCAGCGAGTGGCTAGTGGTATCCAGTGATTTAAAGGTGCAGTCGACGGCTTCCAATTCACAAGCTTGATGCGAGACCAGAGAAAACAAGCTTTCACAGCCAAAGTCGGCACATTGGTCGAGCGTCCTGCCCAGCTTATGCCGATTAAAATGAGAAGCTTCAACGCCTTTACGGAATAAATGCTCCATCGGTAGGTTGGTAAAAAACTGCGGGCTTAGAGATAAGGGCCGATTGGAAAACCCTAACCCATTCATAATCATACCTTTAATCGCCTCGCCTGGCGTGATCTCTTGTTTGTCATCTTGAGGCAAATGCTTATCTAACAGGGGAACAATGTTTAAATCATCAATCACGCCAGCAACTATGCCATGATGGTCTAACCGTTTGATCTTTAATCTCATATCACCCCCCTGAAGTTGAGGTTCAATGATACTTAATAGGGGATCGAGCAGGAACAATTAAAAATAGAAAAATGCTAATTTGGTCTGATCAATGTCAGTTTTATGTGACCAATAATCGTAATTCCGATTTATGTTTTAAATTGTATTTTTCAAATTTACGTGCACAAAGTTATCAGTACGGTGATATCTATCGTGTTACTCCTGGGGATAGAGTCTGGGTAGCCTATGCCTCCTCTTTCAACTCAACGGGGCAATCGGTTATTTCAGGTTCACCAAGGGTGGCGTGGTCATGGATCGAAAATTGGCAAAGCTGTGATAACGTAGAATGATAGTGTAGCCGTCAGGTGATAACAACGCCAATACATGGCTGGCGGTATTGGCTGCATTACACAAGCTTAGAGATGTATTTTACAAACCAAGGGAGTGCCGGGTTAAATGTTAAAAATTTTAATGGTTTCATTGATGTTAATTATCAGCGGTTGTGCATCTTATACTACCCCTGGCGGGAGTGTGCAATTAAGCCAGCTTGCTGATGCAGACATAAATGAATTGATGGCAAAACAGCCTGCCGCTACCTTTCCTGCGAATCTTGCCGTCGCCCGCATTCAGGCATAAGGCTATCGCTCTTTTGGTGCCCGTAGTTTTGGTTCAGGTCGCTACAGCGTAGTAACCACTAAAGAAGTGGAGTCACAATCCGACTTTGACAAACTCCTTGCGCTGCCTCAATTGCAGGGTATTGCCCCATTAAACAGCATTTTACTTCCTGAAAATCTTGATTCTATAAAATCCCTCAGAGAAGCTGCTGCCCGATTGAAAGCTGACATTTTGGTCATTTATACATTTAATACTTCCTTTCATGTTGCTGGACAACGTTATGCGCCTTTAAATGTTATTTCGTTAGGGTTTCTGAAAAATAAAGAAGTATCAGTTACTACTACGGTATCTGCAGCATTTTTTGATGTTCGAACTGAGTACCTTTACGGGTTGAGTGAAGCAACGGACACTAAAAATAAGCACTCCAGCATTTGGAGTAGTTCTGCTGATGTTGATGATTTAAGGCTGGCCACAGAAAAACAGGCTTTTGCAAAACTGATCCCCGAGCTGGAAAAAACCTGGGCCGGTATTGTTAAACACTATTCGAATAATCATTGAGAACTGAAAATGGCTAATGAGTCATCAGAAAGCTGTGTTGCAGAAGCACAACCGCAGTGGAAAAGATCGATATGGACCACTGTCTGGATATGGTTCATGTTAATCATGACATCCATTAATATTCCAACAACACTGCTGATGGCCGATAGCATTATTGCGCAAATACCTAACATGAATATGGTAATGATCTATTTTTTGGTGTTGCTATCTCTCATCAGTGTTTGTTCATTAGTGCTGATTTTAAAACACAAATTTATTGGTGTTTGGTTGTTTGCGTTTGTTATAACCACCGTTTTCATATTTAACCTCTTTACTGTCGGATTGATGCCGGCGCTCTTCGGGCTAACCGGGGCTGTGATACTGTTTTTATTATTAAAAATGGGTGGTGCAAACAGTGCGTGGTCGAGGTTGCATTAGGGCGTGGTGACTTTGCAGGGCCAATAATACCTGCAGGGTAATCGCCTATTTTAATGGTATTCAATTATTGAACAGAAAATTTATATACCGGCTCTGACGAATTTCATGGCAGTCCTGATCTGATCATTCGCCAAAACTGTCAAACTACGGAACGCACCATGAATGTTCAAGCCATGCTCGCCGATTTTCTCTCG
>NZ_DAINOE010000163.1:0-3145 GCF_036735525.1 Arsukibacterium sp.
GGGTAACTGCTTGAACTGTTCGATTTGCGCTGGTGTAGGTTGTTGTGCTGTAACTGCCCCGGCGAAACCGAGGGCGGCGCTACAGAGCATCAGGGAACGTAAAAGATTCTTAGACAACCACATTAAAATCATTCCATTTCAGTTAGTTATATTTAAAACAGCGGCGCTCAGGCACGCTACCGCCACTGAGTTATGCGCCCCAGGGCTTAAAATCCACATTTTATAAGGGCGCGATTATAGCTTAATTCGCCCAAGGGTATTACAGCTTTTCGGCTTTTTTATGACAACCGGGTTATTTTGTTTTAGCCAGTTGCTGGTTATCCAGCGTTAAGCGTAATTGCTGACCTAAAAAAGTTAACAACACCAGGCTGCGGCTGTCGCCATCGGCCAGTTCGAAAATGGCATTTAAACTGGCAAAAGGACCGGATAAAATCTGTATGGTGTCACCCGGCATAAAGGGTTGCTGTGCTGTTAATTGCTGCTGCAAATGCAATTGCTGTGTTAGCAAACTTTGCACTAAGGCAGAGGGGATACGCGCCAGGCTATCACCAAAACGGACCAGCGCCGCCACGCCACGGGTGCTGCGAATAGCGGTAATGTTAAGCTCGGCCTGGCTTTTTAAAAAAAGGTAACGGGGAAATAATGGCTCGGTGCGTTGGATTTTTTTACCGGCACGCAGCACATTAACGGTGATCATGGGCACAAAGCTGTCGAAGCCCTGATTAAGCAGTTGTTGCTGCGCCCGCTGCTCCTGCCGCGGTTTGCAGTAAACCAGATACCAATCATCCATAATTCAGTCCTTTAACGCAGCCCCTACCAGCGCCATTGCATGGTCATGGCAATAGTGTGCTCAAAAGTGTTGCTTTGCTCTGTGCTATTGTTGGCATTATTGTCATTGCTATTGGCTGAACCTGACATGACTGCCGGGCTGTGGCTTTGCCGGCTCAGTTGATAATCGACACTTAACAAGCCTTTTAACAAGGCTTGTTGATAGCCGCCGCTTAAGCGGCTGACGGCAGTTAAACCCGTGGATTGCTCGCCTTGCTGGCGGGATAACTGCACATAGCCACTTTTGCCACTGGGGGTATGGATATTTAACCCTGCCTGCCACTGGTTGCTCAGTGGTAAAGGCGTAACGCTCAGCGGCTGATATTGCCAAAAACTATCGCCTTGTTGCAGGCGTTGGTACTCGGCAAAAAGCTGTAATTGCAAGTGCTGATTACCAAACTGATAGTCAGTGCCGACTAACCAGCCGTGCTGTTGCTCTGCGGCTTGCTGGCGCGATAATTCGGTATAAATACCATGCGCCGATGACAGGCTGTAACGCAGATCGAGCGCATATACCCGGCTGGCCTCTGGCTGAACGGCAGCCGCTGGCGGGTTGCTGCTAGTTGCTGCATCTGCGTGACGTAAATAACGGCTGCTCAGGCCCAGTTGCAGCTTATCGATGGGCCGTAAATCGAGCCGGGCGGCCACAAAACGCCGCTGCGATAATACTGCCTGGCTGGCGTATTCACCCACTTGCACATTAACATTAACCGGCCCCAGCCAGTCTAGGCTGTGATGCAGCGGTACTAAGCTGTTTAGGCGGCTGATGGCCAGGGTTTTGGTCGGGCGCTCGAGGTTATTAAACATAAAGCTGCTGTGTTTGGCCGGGCCCCACCATTGGTTTTGTTGCGACGCGCTAAGCACCCAGTTGCCCAGCGTATAGGCGGCATAGCTGCCATCCCAGCTGCTGTGATTAGCACTGCTTAATGCTTGTGGTTGCTCTGAATCGTTGGTAACGACATCAGGTTGCCAGGCGCTTTGCCGGAACTGTTTGCTGACACCTATAGCCCAGCTGTCACCTTTGAGGCTGCTGCCAAGGCTCAGAGCGGCTTTTTGCAAATACTGCTGGCCTGTGCCTGCTTCTGCCAGCGGCCTGTTACTTGCCATTAACACCAGGTGCTGACTGTGGCTTTGAATTGCAAAGCCGGCTGCCGCCTGCACGCGTAAATAGGCTAATAACTGCACATCGCTCATGCTGCTGGTGTCGGCTTGCGCTAAGTCTTGCATCAGCGGCAGCCACATTAATGGGTAGGTATTAACCGGGGCACGAATGTAGCCGGCATCGGCCAGTAGCGTAATACTGGTGCGCAGGTAACGATCATCGGCATTTACCCAAGGGGTCGCATGAGCTGCCACAGAAAATGAAACCAGGGTAATAGCAAATAAAGCATGAACTGAAGACATAGCTAGGGTGTACATCCTGTAGCGACTAGGCAAAACGCTGCTGATGGTAACAAAGGCATGGGCTGGAGGCAAGCAGCTTACCGGCGACATGCCTATATTTACCGCACTACTGACTTGATTGCGCAACACTTAAACAGTGCCATTGTGAAGGTATTGCAAGTACCACTGCACGGTTTTTTTAAGGCCTGTGCTAAAGGTTTCGGTGGGAACCCAGCCTAGTTCGCGCTGTAGTTTGCTGGCGTCTATGGCATAGCGTTGATCATGGCCGGGGCGGTCTTTTACATGAGTTATAAGTGTTGAGTGTTGAGTGTTGAGTGGGTAGCCGCGTTCATGGATTGGTGCTAGTTCGTCCATTAGTTCGCAGATGGCCTTTACCAGGTCGATGTTTTGTACTTCGTTGTGACCGCCGATGTTGTAGGTGTCGCCGATGCGGCCTTTGCTGTATACCAGCCAGAGTGCACGGGCGTGATCATCCACGTACACCCAGTCGCGCACTTGCTTGCCATCGCCATAGATGGGTATGGCTTTACCGGCTAAGGCATTGCTAATGGTTAACGGGATCAGTTTTTCCGGGTATTGCCAGGGACCGTAATTGTTAGAGCAGTTGCTGATAACTACCGGTAAACCATAGGTGCGATGCCAGGCACGCACTAAATGATCGGCACTGGCTTTGCTGGCGGCATAAGGGCTGCTGGGGGCGTAAGGGGTGTGCTCGGTAAATAACGCCGTGGTGCCATGCAAATCGCCGAACACTTCGTCGGTGGAGATATGCTGAAATACAAAATCAGCGTTTTTTAACTGGCTATAATAATGCCGGCTGGCTTCCAGCAAGGTATAAGTGCCCACTATATTAGTGTGGATAAAGGCGGCCGGGCCGGCAATGGAGCGATCAACATGGCTCTCTGCAGCCAGG
>NZ_DAINOE010000164.1:0-3125 GCF_036735525.1 Arsukibacterium sp.
AGAGGGCATAATAATCGCTGCTATACCCTGCTCGCGCAAATAGCTATCCAGCGCCGCTTCTGCCAATTGCCGGCTTTGCTGCAGCGCCTCAAGGTAAGCGGCTTTATCAGCCTCGAGATCAATAGCCGCCGCTTGCTCTAAATATTGCTGACCATAAAACGCCAGCGCGGCTTCCCCCTTTGCAGGGTTAAAAGCCACAATTTTATCAAGCGTACTGGCGGCTTCTGGCGCCTGATACTCAGCTAACCAGCGTTCTAAATCCCGTTTAAATTCATACACCAGCACGGTAAGTTCTGCCTGATATAACGCCGGGGGCAACTGCCATTGCTCAGTGCTAATCACCTCAACGCCGGCAGCAATTAATTCAGCCTCCAGTTTATCCAGTATCGGCACCAGCGCTGGCTCTTGTTTGTCAAAGGCCCGCACCAATAACACTTTTTGAGCGCGGCTGGCCGCATCCGCCGCCTCGCTTAACGGCAAGCTAAATTGCGCTTTTGCCGCAGGCGTCAGCATCGCATCCAGCAGTAAGGCCGCATCGTAAACGGTTCTGGCCATAGGCCCGGCAATATCCTGCGCTTCGGCTATCGGAATAATGCCCTTGCCTGATACCGCACCGCGGGTGGGCTTAATGCCAACAATGCCATTAATCGACGCCGGGCACATAATAGAACCATCGGTTTCAGTGCCCACGGCTAATAAGGCTAAATCTGCCGCCACCGCCACGGCCGAGCCTGAGCTGGAGCCGCAAGGGGTATGGCTGAGTAAATGGGGATTACGGCTTTGGCCGCCTAAGGCCGACCAGCCGCTGGCAGATTTCTGACCACGAAAATTGGCCCATTCCGATAAATTAGTTTTTGCCAGAATAATAGCCCCCGCCTGACGCAGCTGACTGACCAGCTCAGCGTCAGTATGTGTCAGGTGGTGCTGCAACACTAACGCGCCCGCTGTAGTTGGCATGCTATCCTTGGTGGCAATATTGGCCTTTAGAACGACCGGTAAGCCATGCAAGGCCGAGCGCAGCTGTCCGGCCTTGCGCTCTTCGTCCAGAACTCGCGCCTGCGCCAGCGCCTCAGGGTTAATATCGGTGATAGCAGCCAGCTGATAACCGGCGTGATTATGCTCGGCAATTTGCTGCAAGTAATAACTCACCAGCTGCTCAGAGCTAAGCTCGCCCTCTGCTAAGGCCTGTTGTGCCGCTTTCGCTGAAATCCACGCCGGGTTAACCGCTGGCGCCTGGTTCACAGTGTCATCCGGTTCCGGCGCTTTACTGCAGGCGCTCAGTAACAGCACTGATAAGGATACCGCTACCAGTAATGACGCTGGCGAAAAAACAAAACAACAGTTCAGATAGCGCATAGCAATCCTTTTCTCATAGTGAATGCTAAAGCCTAACCGCTATTAGCTAAATATCCGCTACCCTTTGTCGCAGCTTACAGGCTGTTGTTCGCAATCAATTGCAATTTAAGCCTTGACTCTGGAGTAAGCTCAAGGGTTTATACTATAACGCTAACAATGCTAAAAAACAGCATGAAGCAGAACCGGAGAGCGGCGAATGAAGATTGGTGATTTAGTGAAACGGCATGGCGTCAGTGTCGATACCATTCGTTTTTATGAAAAACAGCAGTTAATCAGCCCCAGCAGCCGCTCTGCGGCGGGTTATCGCTTATATGATAACGCCGACAGCCAGCGGCTGGCGTTTATTTTGCGGGCGAAAAACGTCGGTTTTAGCCTGCAACAAATAGCCGAACTGCTGCAAATTGAAGACAACAAAAGCCAGTGGCAATGCCACGATGTGAAACAAAAGGTGCAGCTGAAAATGCAGGACATTCAACAGCAAATGGCCGAATTACAGCAGTTTTATCAGGCACTACAGCAACTGGATGACGCTTGCTGCGGCGGTGCTATCAGTGCCACTGAATGCTCTATTTTAACCGCCTTAGAGCAAGGTCAAATCAGTACAGAACGCCACAAGGAGCAAAACTGATGCTAAGTTTTATTGATAATTTCTGGCAACTATTTGTGTTATCAGCGCCCTGGTTGTTAGTGGGCTTGCTGGTGGCGGCGGTGATGAAAGCCTGGATCCCGATGCACTGGCTGCAACAGCAATTAGGTGGCGAAGGGTTTAAACCGGTCCTAAAAGGCGCCTCGCTCGGTGCGCCCCTGCCACTATGCAGCTGCGGCGTGATCCCGGCCGCCATGCAACTGCGCCGCGGTGGCGCTGGCAAAGGCGCGACTGTGGCCTTTTTAAGTGCCACCCCGGAAACCGGCGTAGATTCTATTTCAGTGTCTTATGTGTTGTTAGGCCCGGTTATGGCGATAGTGCGGCCGATTGCCGCCATTTTAAGTGCCATTACCTCAGGCTTATTAGTGGGTAAAGCCACCGAGCACACAGCCCCTGCCGCTACCCCGGTAAAAAGTTGTTGTGCGCCTAAAGCTGAGCCGGTAAAAGCTGCGCAGATAAAGAGCGAGACGGCGCTAAGCACCAGCAGCTGTTGCGCCCCCAAGGCCGCCGCCGTAGTCAGCGAGCCGGTAAAAGCATCCTGCTGTGGTCCGAAAAAAGCAGCACCAGCCAAGTTATCACTGTGGCAGCAAGCGAAAGATGGCCTTAGCTACAGCACAGGTAAACTGTTAAGTGATTTTTATTTATGGCTGCTGATAGGGCTGTTTTTTGCGGCGCTGGTACAAACGTTGGTACCGATGAATGCGCTGGCCCATTACGGCAGTAGTATTTGGATCATGCTGTTAATCGTGCTGATTTCTGTGCCGATGTATGTTTGTGCCACCGCCTCTACCCCTATTGCCGCTGCCATGATGCTGATGGGCTTCTCGCCCGGCGCAGCGCTGGTGTTTATGCAGGCTGGCCCGGCCACTAACATAGCAACCATTAGTGTGGTGTATAAGGAGCTGGGCAAACGCGCTCTGGCCGCTTATCTATTTGGCGTCATTGTCATGTCGGTATTCTTTGGCTGGCTGTTAGATCAGGGCCTGGCGTACTTTGATATCAGCGTACAGGGCGCGTTGCAGCATCAGCACTCGGTATTACCGCAATGGCTGGAGTTTTCCGCCGCCCTGCTGTTAGCCGGCTTAATTTTACGCATAGTTTGGCAGCAACTGCAGCAGCGTTG
>NZ_DAINOE010000165.1:0-2993 GCF_036735525.1 Arsukibacterium sp.
AAACTGCGCCGAGTGATCGTGCCAGCGCGCATCACCGGTCAGTTTAGTCAGCTGTTTAGTCTCAACATCCAACAGCCACAAGGCCGAGCGGCGCTCATTCAGATAGCCACCGCCATTGCTTTTATAAAGGGCATGGCGGATCACCACGATATCCGGCTCGGCCTGCTCGCTTTTGTTTTTTAGCTGAGTCGGGTCGTCAAGCGCCGGGTCCAGCATCAGTGTCAACAACAGCTGTTTGCCATCCGGCGACCAGCTAAAATCGCGAATAGCCGCTTGTTTTAATTCGGTAATAGCGCGGGCTTCACCGCCGGCAATCGGCAGCAGATATAACTGCTGGCCCTCGCCGCGGCCAGAGATAAACGCCAGTTGCCGGCCATTCGGTGACCAGCGCGGGCTGCGATCACTGTTAGTAAAGGTCAGCTGTTGTGGTGGGCTCTTGCCATCGGTCGCCACCAGATAGAGGTTGGAATGGCGCTTACGCTTATCATCGCTAACAGTGCTGTGCACAAAAGCCACCCTTTTGCCATCAGGCGATAACTGCGGATCTGCCACAAACACAAACTGGTAGTAATCCTCAGGTTGCATACCCCGCGGCTGTGCAAGCACTGTAAAACAGCATAACAACAGCCAGTAAACCGATAATCGCAACAACATAAACCACACCTTCATCATTTAATTTTTTTAGGCTAATACCAAGGCTGCCGCTAGTGGCAGCCTCAAGCTTACTGACTCAGCAGCTCCCACCAATCGCCTTCGTCTTTTAAGTGTTTGTCAAACCAGGCCAGCATATGATCCCACCAGACATAGCGTTTTTCGCGGTCAATAATATGGTGATCCTCACCCGGGATCTCGACCAGCGCCACCGGGCGGCCCAAGAGTTTTAAGGCGGTGTACATTTGCTGCGACTCGCCGGCCGGTACGTTAACATCTGAATCACCAGTGATAAGCAATAATGGCGTGGTAATTTTATCAGCCATATACAGCGGGCTCTGCCCGACATAAAGCTGCTGGTTATTCCACGGGAAGCTGTCACGACTGGCAATGCCGGAGTATAAAAAGCCCCACCAGCCCTGGCCCCAGTAAGAGCTCAGCGCACTGATGCCAGCGTGCGATACCGAAGCGGCGAACATATCGGTTTGGGTCGCCAGGTACATGGTCATAAAGCCGCCGTACGAGGCGCCGATATTGCCCAGGCGTTTGCCATCGACAAAGGGATGTTGCGCTACAAACTGCTCGGTGGCATAGATGATGTCATCCGCAGTGTATTTACCCCAGGCATTGACATGCAGCACCGAAAAACGCTGGCCATAGCCAATGGTGCCGCGCGGCTGCACCACATACACAATATAGCCATTGGCTGCCCAATGATGAAACGGATAACGGCCGGTAAACTGCCGGTTTACCGTGGTAGTACCGCCGTAGTAATACACTATGGTCGGGTACTGTTTACTGGCATCAAAATCTGGCGGTAAATAATAACGGCCATCTATGCTATCGCCCTCTTTATTGACCACGGTAAAATCGCGCACTTCACCCAGCGTAATGTGCTGATATAACGGTGCACTGCTGTGCAATACCGTGGCACGGCGCTGCCCCGGGCTTAGCCGCTCTAACAATTGCGGCGTAGCCACAGCGCTGCCCGCGGCCAGTATAGTACCGGCGCGGTCATTGGCCATTACAAAGCGCTCGGTCACATCCTGGCTAAAGGCTAATCTACTAAAGCGCTGGCGCTGAATATCGACACTGTACAGCAGCGATCTGTCGCCCTCGCTGACCAGTGCCACTAATTGCTGACGGGCATTAAGCACAATACTGCTGATGCTGGGGTCAAACTGCTTTGATAAGGGCGTGATTTGCGTAGCAGTGGCATCCAGCAGATACAACTGACCGTCATAGTCATTGGCCACATAGTCGGCTGAAGGCAAATTAACCCCGCTGCCATTGCCAAAGTTAGGGCCGCCGACCACTAAAAAGCCATCCTGAAAATACTGGATCTGGTTCAGGTGGGCAAAGTTGCCCAGCTCGCGGGCCGTTAAATCGCTTAAATCCAGCTCAAACAATGCCGTACTGGCATGCGGCGCCACTGTGCGATCAGTACGCCGCTGGCTGTAAATGATGGCTTTGCCATCTGGGCGCACATCGGCCAGGCTGCTGCTCTCTTTATCCTTTGTTAATAAACGCACCAGGCCACTTTGAATATCCAGCTGAAAAATACGGCTAATATCACGGTGATTGCGCCAGCGATCTTCCAGCGATCGATATAACTTGGCCTTGGCTTGTTTTAGGCTGCTATCGGTTTGTGTCAATTGTAAAAACACACTTTTACTGTCGGGTGCCCAACGATAGGCGCCTAAACCCGTTTGGTTTTCCAGCAAGGCCCGCAATTCCCCGCTGGCTAAGTGCAGCAGCCATAAGCTGTTATTGGCCTGAAAACTCAGCCACTGGTTATCCGGGCTAAAGGCGGCGCGGCTCAACGATTGTTGTGCAAAGCTGCGCAGTACGTGGTTATTGGCGACCTGTCTGAGCTCAGTACGTTGCAGCTGCATATCGCTGACATCTGAGCGGCCGCTAAAGCTGACTAACATTAGCTTGCCATCAGCGGATATCGCCAGCTGATTAATGGTTTCGGCGTTGGTCAGTAACCGGTTATTCACCGGCTCTGTGGCGGATAACTGAAAGCTTACCGCGACCGGATTCAGCGGCGTCAGGCTCAGGCTGACTTTATCTTCATCTTTAGGGTCATCTTTTAAGCCATCACTGAAAATCAGCAGTTGCTGCCAGCCGGTAGCCAGCTTTAACTCGGAATTATTGGCCGCCTGTGCTTTAAAATTTAGAAATACCTGCGGCGCTTTTACCCCGGTTAGCTGCAAATTCGCCCGTAAATACGAAGGGTGTGAAAACTGCACAAACCAGACGCCAGGCCCGGCTGCTGCCGCTTGCGCCGGACTCAGTGGCTGCCAGCTTAACTCCTGACCAAAGAGTGATACCTTGCG
>NZ_DAINOE010000166.1:0-2970 GCF_036735525.1 Arsukibacterium sp.
GAGAGTTCGAGTCTCTCCATCTGCACCAAATTAACCGGCCCAGGCCGGTTTTTTTACGCCTCCCATTTACCGTTTTAGTTCAATGCGACGGATAAAGTCTTCGACTAAGATATCGTATAACTTATTGCCCAGATGCAAGTCCTCCACACCATCATCGATATTCGGGTTGTCGTTTACTTCTATAACATACACCTTATCGCCATCTTGTTTGACATCGACACCATATAAGCTATCACCAATAGGTGCGCAGGCACGAATAGCCGCATCCAGCACATGGGCAGGCACTTCATTTACTGCGCAAGTACTAAAGCCGCCGCTTTCCGTTTTGGCTTTACTATGTTTGTAAATTTGCCAGTGGTTGCGTGCCATAAAGTATTTGCAGGCAAATATCGGTTGGCCGTTTAATACGCCAATACGCCAGTCGTACTCGGTAAAGGTGTAGCGCTGTGCCAGGATAATAGCGCTTTGCTCAAACAAGGTGGCCAGGGTAGAGCGTAATTCGGTGAGGGTTTTCACTTTAATAACCCCACGAGAAAAACTACCATCGGGAATTTTTAATACCAGGGGTAAGCCGAGGCTATCGGCTGCGCGCTCTAAATTGTCTTCATCTTGTTTAAACAGCATCAGGCCATCAGGCATTGGCACCTTGTGCTGTTCAAACAAGGTTTGCAGATACACTTTATTACCACAGCGTAAAATGGAACTGGGATCATCCACGACCGCCAAGCCTTCGCGCTCGGCTTTTTGGGCCATATGAAAGGTGTGGTGATTTACTGCGGTGGTTTCCCGGATAAACAAGCCATCAAATTCAGCTATGCGGTGAATATCTCTGGCCGTAATCTGCTCGACATCCATGGCCGCCTTTTTTGCTGCCCGGACAAACAACTCCAGTGACTTAGGGGTGCAGGGCGGAAACTTTTCTTTCGGATCGACCAATACGGCCAAGTCATATTTAAATTTACGATTGCTTGGCTCCAGCCGCCAGATTTTGTGGCTGTATTTCTCCAGAATATTGCCAAACAGGCTTTGCTCGGTCTCTGTCAGTTTATGTACACTGCCGATTTTCAGCGTTTTTACCTGCCAGCTAGTTTTTTTCTGTAGTTCAACCCTTAGGATCGGAACAGGGAAGGCTTCAAACAGGAAGGAGGCTACCTTTTTTAATGCTTTATGTTCGGTTTCACCGAAGTAAATATTAAAGGTTAATTGAGTGGCGACTTCCTCCGTCAGCGCTTTATTCAATTGTTGTAGCAGCGCAAGCGGCACCTCATCGGCGATATCGGCAATTTCATGACGGTTAAATTTGTTAAAA
Source organism: Arsukibacterium sp. (assembly GCF_036735525.1). NCBI lineage: Bacteria > Pseudomonadati > Pseudomonadota > Gammaproteobacteria > Chromatiales > Chromatiaceae > Arsukibacterium > Arsukibacterium sp. Next base: position 1,310 of record NZ_DAINOE010000166.1, read on the forward strand.
GCCCGCACGGAAGGCATCACATGATGGCCACGTGCCTCGGCCAGCAACGAACAATAATAGCCACTTCCCAGATAATGTGACTGGCGGCACAGGTTAATGACTCTTACCCTTGCTTTTGTTTAGCTGACCATTTTAAGTAGGCTGGCAAGCTCATTACGCCGTCATACTGGTGAAAGGGCGCCCAATCCTGAGCTTTATCTACTATTATTATCAATTTAGCCATGTTACCTCCTGTTAGTGGGTCAAGCCTGACTGATTAGGGTATTAAATGACAGTGAATTATTTTTCAGCATAGCATCAGAATTTCTTACTGGCATTTCAATTGGATAACTGTTGTGATGCTACAGTAACTTTTGCAGCCAAATACTTAAAGGAAAAACCGGTAAATGACTGAGCTATCAGCAACGTCAGGACTTAACACTACTATAGTGCTCAGAGCAGCAGTGCTGGCTGATGTGTCAGCACTGCTGTTAATAGAGCAACAGTGTTTTAGTTCCGACCGGCTTAGCGTTCGCAGCTTCCGCCGTTTTATCACAGAGAAACGTAGTGATTTAACCGTACTGGAAATAGCGGGCAAGCTTGCCGGTTACTTTTTACTGATCTATCGACGCGGTACCAGTTTGGCAAGGTTATATTCCATTGCGGTTGACCCTGCATTTCGTCAGCGCGGGCTGGCTGAAAAACTGCTGCTTGCAGCAGAGCAGCAAGCTGCTGACCGGCGATGCGCTTTACTGCGCCTTGAGGTGCGAAAAGATAATGTGCCGGCAATAAAGTTGTATCAAAAGCTGCAGTACCATGAGTTTGCAGTTAAACACGATTTTTACGAAGATCACTCCGATGCCATCTGTATGCAGAAACAGGTTATTCAGTTTAACAGTCGTTCAGTCGCCCGTCAGGTGCCGTACATAGCCCAAACTACGCCTTTTACTTGTGGACCCGCCAGCTTATTAATGGCTTTTAACTATTTTAAACCTGGCTTATTTGACCCTTATCAGCTGGAAATTGAGCTATGGCGCGAAGCGACCACCATCTTTATGACCAGTGGCCATGGCGGTTGTGGCCCGCGAGGGTTAGCGCTTGCCGCCAAACGCAGAGGTTTTGACGTAGAGGTGTATCTGAATAATGATGGCCTGCTGTTTGGTGATAGTGTGCGTAGTGAAGTAAAAAAAGCCGTATTGCAGAGGGTGCATAACTCTTTCAAGCAGCAAACCGAGCAACAAGGCATAGCTGTGCACCATTCTGAGTTGTCAATCAATGCTATTAAGCAACACTTACAGCAAGGGAAGTTAATTATTGCCTTAATCAGCACCTGGCAGTTTGATAAGAGTAAGGCGCCACATTGGGTTGTACTCTGTGCTGCTGATGAGCACTTTATTTATATCAATGATCCAGATACTGATGATATTCCCTGGCTATCGACGGCCGAGCGGCAATATATCCCCATCGAGTACAAAATTTTCAGTAAGGCTTTTAGCTATGGTAAAAAACGTCTTAAAGCTGCACTGATCATCAGTAGTAGCTAAAAGCGCTACTGAATTGTATTAATTTTGGCTAAATTGTCTGCTTTGTATGCAATCAGTTCTGCGAAGCAAGTTTTAATTAAATTACCCCTTGCAGCCTTGCTAAAACCCCCTATAATGCGCGCCATGCCAAGGGGTGCT
>NZ_DAINOE010000167.1:0-2929 GCF_036735525.1 Arsukibacterium sp.
GAATAGCGGAGCACTAAGATGATCCAGATGCAATCTATGCTGGAAGTCGCAGACAACAGCGGCGCGCGCAGCGTAATGTGTATTAAGGTCTTAGGTGGTTCGCATCGCCGTTATGCTGCAATTGGTGACGTCATCAAAGTTACTGTTAAGGAAGCAATTCCTCGCGGTAAAGTTAAAAAAGGTGATGTTCTGAATGCAGTGGTGGTGCGTACACGCAAAGGCGTACGTCGTCAGGACGGGTCATTAATCCGTTTTGATCGCAATGCAGCAGTATTATTAAATACCAAGCTGGAACCGATCGGCACACGTATTTTTGGACCTGTTACACGTGAACTTCGTGGCGATAAGTTTATGAAGATCGTGTCTCTGGCACCAGAAGTACTGTAAGGAGTCACCATGGCTAGTAAAATCCGTCGTGATGATGAGGTTATTGTTCTTACTGGTAAGGACAAAGGTAAACGTGGCAAGGTAACTAAGGTTATTCTTGACGAAAATCGCGTTTATATTTCAGGCGTAAACCTGGTGAAAAAACACCAGAAACCAGTCCCGGCTATTAACCAGCCAGGCGGTATCGTCGAGAAAGAAGCCTCGATTCATGTATCAAATGTAGCGATCTACAACTCTAAAACGGGTAAAGCAGATCGTGTAGGTTTCCGTTTTGAAGATGGTAAAAAAGTTCGCTTCTTCAAATCGAATAATGAAGTAATTTAATTGCTATTGGAGTAATACGATGGCGAAACTGCATGAAATTTATAAAGACACCGTAGTCCCAGAACTGTTTAAACAGTTTGGCTACACCAGCGTCATGCAAGTCCCTCGGATTGTTAAAATCACGCTCAATATGGGTGTGGGTGAAGCAGTTGCAGATAAAAAGATCCTTGAAAACGCCGTTGGCGATTTGGCCGCTATTTCTGGTCAAAAGCCACTGGTAACCAAGGCACGTAAGTCTGTTGCTGGTTTCAAAATCCGTGAAGGCTACCCTATTGGCGCGAAAGTGACCCTGCGCGGCGAGCGTATGTGGGATTTCCTGGAACGTTTAGTGTCTATAGCTATCCCGCGTATCCGTGATTTCCGTGGTGTAAACCCGAAATCATTTGACGGTCGTGGTAACTACAGCATGGGCGTACGTGAGCAAATCATTTTCCCAGAAATCGAATACGATAAAGTAGATGCAGTACGTGGTTTAGATATCACTATTACGACTACCGCTCGTACCGATGACGAAGGACGTGCTTTACTTGCCGCGTTTAACTTCCCGTTCAAGAAATAAGGTGTAGGGTCATGGCAAAACAATCAATGAAAGCGCGTGAATTCAAGCGTGCACAACTGGTAGCCAAATTCGCTGCAAAGCGTCATGAACTGAAAGACCTGATTGCCAATCCAGCCACTTCTGATGAAGATCGCTGGGCAGCAGTTCTTAAGTTACAGACGTTACCGCGTGATTCAAGCCCTTCACGTCAGCGTAATCGTTGTCGTGTGACAGGTCGTCCACATGGTTATCTGCGCAAGTTCGGTATGAGCCGTATTAAGGTTCGCGAAGCTGCAATGCGCGGTGAAATTCCTGGCCTTCGTAAGGCTAGCTGGTAAGAATCACGGGAGTAACGAGCTATGAGCATGCAAGATCCAATAGCGGATATGTTTACTCGCATCCGCAACGGCCAAGCTGCCAATAAAGTTGCGGTTAAAATGCCATCTTCAAAAATGAAGGTGTCAATCGCGAAAGTATTAAAAGACGAAGGTTACATCGGCGATTTCGCTGTTTCTGGTGATGTTAAGCCAGTACTGGAAGTGACATTAAAGTATTTCCAGGGCAAATCAGTTATTGAAACTATCGATCGTGTTAGTCGGCCAAGTCTGCGAATCTATAAGAAGAGCGGCGAATTACCTAAGGTAATGGGCGGTTTAGGTGTGGCCATAGTGTCAACATCTAAAGGACTAATGACTGACCGCGCAGCGCGCAAGGTTGGTATCGGTGGCGAAATCATCGGCTACGTAGCGTAACGGAGGTAGTAATCTATGTCTCGTGTTGCTAAAGCCCCCGTCACTCTGCCAGCAGGCGTTACGTTAACGCAAAATGGTCAGGTAGTGACATTAAAGGGCAAAAACGGCGAGTTAGCATTAAATGTTAACCCTGCAGTTGAAATCGTTGTTGATGGTAACGTACTTCGTACTGTTCCACGCGATGGTTTCGCCAATGCAGACGCACAAGCGGGTACTGCCCGTGCACTTATCAACAACCTGGTAACTGGTGTGAGCGAAGGCTTCTCTCAGAAACTGGAATTAGTTGGTGTTGGTTACCGTGCAAAAGCTGAAGGTAAGGTGTTAAACCTGAGCCTGGGCTTTTCTCACCCGGTGGTTTTTCAGGTACCTAACGGTATCACTATTGAAACCCCTACCCAGACTGAAGTCTTGGTAAAAGGTGCCGACAAGCAATTAGTTGGTCAAGTGGCTGCAAATATCCGGGCATACCGTAAGCCAGAGCCTTATAAAGGCAAAGGTGTTCGTTATGCGAATGAAAACGTGCGTCGTAAAGAAGCGAAGAAAAAGTAGGGTAGGACGATGGATAAGAAACTTGCTCGTCTGCGCCGTGCCAAACGCACTCGCAGAAACATTATCGAACAAGGTGCGAATCGCTTGGTGATACACCGTACACCACGTCACATTTACGCCCAGCTTATCGCACCAAATGCTGAAGTGATTGCTGCAGCTTCTACTGTAGAAGCGTCAATCAAAGAGTCATTAAAGTACACTGGTAACGTAGATGCTGCTAAGGCTGTAGGTAAAGCGATTGCCGAACGTGCAGTAGCCAAAGGCGTTACTGCTTGTGCTTTTGACCGCAGTGGCTTCCAGTATCATGGTCGCGTACAAGCTTTGGCTGACGCGGCGCGTGAAGCCGGTCTTCAGTTCTAGGAGTAGCTCATGGCTAACG
>NZ_DAINOE010000168.1:0-2924 GCF_036735525.1 Arsukibacterium sp.
CCAGTATCTGATCACAGCTGAAGATCGCGGTCAATCAATTATGCTAAAGTGTGCGGCAAACGTTCGTGATCTTGCCCTGACCATGATCCCGCCTAACAGTAACCTGATATTTGAGATTGAATTGCTGGAAGTGTTGACCCGCGATGATTAATAGCCAATTTGTACCATTAACACCTGCGGGTAAAGACCGCTGGCAGATTGCAGTTGCCTCGGCCAACCCAGCCAAAATCGACGCTGTGCGCCAGTGTTTTCATACTAACTTTCCTGAGCTAACTATAACTGTCAGCGGCATTGCCCTGTCTTCCGGCGTGGCAGATCAGCCGGTGAGCAACGACGAAACCTTACTGGGTGCAGAAAACCGCCTAAAAGCGCTAAAACAGCAGACCAGCGCAGATTTTTATGTAGCTATTGAAGCCGGTTTGGACGGTGATATGACGTTTGCCTGGATGCTGATAGAGCATAAAGGCATACTCGGTAAAGCCCGTTCAGCCAGCTTGATGTTACCACCAGCGGTGTTACAGGCGCTGGCGCAAGGGCAAGAGCTGGGGGATGTGATGGATCAGCTTTTTGGCACACAAAATATTAAACAAGCCGGTGGCGCTATTGGTGTATTAACGCAAAACCGGCTTAGTCGTAGCGGGGTCTATCAGCAAGCCCTGACACTGGCGCTGATCCCCTTTTTAAACCCGCAGTGGTTTTAACTGCCGCCAAGGCAGGTTAAAACGATAACTGGTACAAGGCCAGTGGTGGGCTGTTTTCCAGACGATGTGGTTCAACATACTGAAACTGCAGTTGTTCCAATAAGCGGATAGAGCGGGAATTATCGGTGTTCACCACCGCAAATAACGACGGTATATTTAGCGCCACAGCCAATTGTAGACAGGCTTTGGCGGCTTCTTCAGCAAAGCCCTGACCAGTATATTGCGGCAATAGTGCATAACCCAGATCCGGTGCCGGTAATTGCTCACGTTGTAATAACCCGCAAATACCAATTAACTGCTCACTGCCCGCCAGTTGCAGTGCCAATAAGCCAAAGCCATGTTGCTGATAACTGGCTAAGGGCCCCTGCTGCAGATACTGCTCAGCATCGGCAATAGTGCGCACCCCTTTATCACCAAGATTGCCAATAAAACTCGGTTGATTTAACAACGCTAAAATAAAGGGCGCATCGGCCAATGCCAACTGACGAATGATTAGCCGGTGTGTGTAAATCAAACGCTGTCTCCCTGTTGAAGCTAACCTGTCACGCCGTTCATTAATTCAACACAATAATGTAATATACCCTATTCGGCAATCCCGCAATGGCTTACAAGATGGGCGCCAAATATTAAATGTGTTTCAATGGGTAGATAACTGATTACATTTCATATCATGCACCATGATATTTAACGTGGCACCAAATAAAGGATTATTAATGAAGTTAACGGCCGCCTTTGTCACCTTGCTGCTGAGCAGCGCGGTGTTACTCAGTGCCTGCAGCGCACCCAATAGTTTACAACAGCACATCGGTGAGCACGCCGTTATTAATCAGATAGCGGATGGAAAAAATCAGGGCATGTTTCGCAATGTACACCGGCCCAAACAAGGCTTTCCGGAATATCCGGTAACCTGCGAGGGCGACTGCTACTTGGCAAATCAGCATGTGGTTTGCCAAAGTCATGGCCAAAACTGCCAGTACACCGGCCCTCAGCATGCCCCGGCCCTGAATACCGGCTTTGAGGTGCAGTGGCTTGGCCATGCCAGCTTTGTTATTCAGTCTCCAGATGGCCAGCAATTGCTGTTTGACCCGGTATTCGGCCAGTTTGACTGGCCGGTGAGCTGGGCCCAGAATTAGTCGGGATTATTAAACGCCCTTACACGCCGACTTTGAGCGCTGAGCAACTGGCCGCCACCGATGCAGTACTGTATTCACATCTGCATTATGACCATTTCAGCCATGCCAGTATCCGCCAGTTAGGCAGCTCTCCAACTTATTATTTGCCTTTAGGTATGGCCAATTATATGCCAAAAGGGGGCTACACCCTGGTGGAAAAAGCCTGGTACAGCCAAAGTCAGCGCGGTGAGCTGGCGGTGCATTTGGTACCGGCGCATCATTTTAACAGCCGCAAACTGTTTAACGATGATAACCGGGCCCTGTGGGGGGGCTGGCTGTTGGAGCATAATGGCAAAACGTTATTTTTTGCCGGAGATACCGGATATTCGCAGCATTTCAAAGACATTCAGCAAAAATACGGCGATATTGATATTTGTTTGCTGCCGGTGGCATCTTATCATCACGACACTGACGGGGACTGGTATCGTTATGTCCATACTACGCCCGAAGATGCGCTGGTCGCGGCGCAGGATCTGAACTGCAAAGTCATGATCCCCTGGGGCTATGGCAATGCCAGCTGGCAGATAGGCGATATTAGCTCGCACTCACCGCTACTGCGTTTGCTGCATATGCAGCAACAACTTGATAGCCAGGTGCCGCTGCTGATTTTAAATGAAGGGGATATCGTGTCGCTGTAATCTTAGTTAAACTGCCGCTGCTGCAACCCTGCTGCAGCAGCGCTTTGTATTAGGCCACTTGCTTTAAGCGGGCTTTGTTGGCCAACTTATCACCCAGCTTGCCGGTTACAGCCCAAACCATTAAAGCGGCCCATGCAATCACCGAAAAACCCGCCGGGACATTGAATACAGCAATTTTACCGGCATGCCGACGGTTAAACAGCAGCGCCAGCAGGCTGGGTAAAAACCAAACTGCCAGGAAAAAAAGGCCAAACAGCATCAGAAAAACCCAATCGGCTTGTTGCCAGGCACTACTAAAGGTGGCGATAAATTGATTTAACATGTCCATGGCTTAGCCCTTTTGCTGAATTTTTTTGATAGTGGCGTCAATGACTACGGCAATTAACCACATTGCGACAAAGAAGATGCCGAAT
>NZ_DAINOE010000169.1:0-2900 GCF_036735525.1 Arsukibacterium sp.
TCGCGATAAGCTCCCAGCAAATGGATCATCACCGCCAGCGTCAGAATAAGCTGCAAGGCAATAAAGTTAGCCGAAATCACCGTAGTGCGGATATCCAGTAAGCCAAATAACCCGCAACTCAAAAGCACGCTGACGGCACAACTGAGCAGCGGAAAAAACACCCAGCGCCAGCTGCGATAAATCAGCAGCAGTAATAGCGCAATAATGAATGCGATGGCCACCCCAAAGGTAGTGAGATCACTTTTAATCATAGTGATCAGGTGCTGGCCTACCACATAAGCGCCGCCGGTATAGGTATCAGCCCGCTCACTGACCTGCCCGGTAATGCGGGCAATCTCTGCAATTTCCTGCTGGCGCTGTAACGTCAGTTGCTGGCGTAGCGGATCGGCTTGCTGTTGCAGCTGTTTTAGCGCTGTCTGTTCAGCGTCATCCAGTTCACGGTTTAAGGTGAGCTGCTGAATAGCCAGTATTTGCTGCTCCAGCGCGCTAAGCTGCTCATTGGCGGCAAACACAATTTGAATACCGGCCGCGGTGTGGGCTTTATTGAGCAGTAAGTCGGTAAAAATCGGGTGGCCGCTAAGTAATTGGCGCATCTGGGCCGGTGCGTATTGTTGCTGCTGCCAGGTCAGGCTGGCAACATCCGCGCCAGAGGTAAAAGCACTGGCGTCGGCCAACAGCGGCACTGTCAGCATCGAGGTTACCGAGCTTACCCGTTCTAATTGCGCAAATTCGCCACTTAACGCGGCAATATCCTGAAAAGTTTGTGCAGAAAACAGCTCGCGGTCTTTGGGCTGATAAGCTACCAGAATAAATTCATCGGGTGAAAAGCGCTGATTTGCCAGCTGACTTTTTATGTAGAGCGCATTGTTTTTAACCAGTAAGGTTTCGGCGGATGCATCTATGCGAAACTGCGATAAAAAACTGCTGAGCACGGCATTCAGCAACATAAACAGCAGAATAATTGCCCAGCGACAGCGCACTATAAAGTGAGCTAAATGGCCGGTAATGCCCCGTTGCTTAGTCTGGTTTAACAAAGGCTTGGTCCCGTTTTAGTGCTTGCAAATGCTGGTTACGAAAATAAATGTAGGGATCGGCAGATTGCTGATACAGGGTTTGGTACAGCTTGGCGCGATCGGCAAAGCTATTGGTAATATTTAGGCCCTGTACATAATACAAATCAGGCGTATCAAGCACCTGATTAAGCGGGTGAAATACCGCCTCACCTACTACTGAAGTCGCGCCACGTAAATCGCTCTGCCCCAGTATAGGCAACACCAGGTAAGGCCCATGGCCGACATTATAATGGCCCAGCGTATCCGCTATGCTGCGTTTAGACTCGGCAATATCAAACCAGGAGGTGGCCGGGTCAAACAAGCCAAAAATCCCCAGCGTAGAATTGATAACAAAGCGGCTTACATTGGCACCGGCGCCTTTTATTTCGCCACTTAAAGCGTTATTGACCAAATTAAGCGGTTCGCGAATATTAGCAAAGGCATTGCCCACCTTATCGCGCACCGGCAAGGGCAACACCGTTTCATAGCCTTTCGCCAACGGAATTGACGCATAGGTGTAAGAAACATGATTAAAACGAAACACTGCACGGTTCCAACTTTCCAGCGGGTCGTAATAAATTGAAGCGGGCTCGCTGCCAGGCTCAGCATCCTCAGCCAGTACCTGCATATCCACTACAGTGGGTTCAATCTCAATGGTGCCTTGCGAGGTAGTAATACGGGTTGTTTGGCCGGCCGCCAGCCGCTTGGCGGCGCTAGCCTGCCCGCTGTCTGCAGTGGGCTGAGCGGCTTGCTCACTGGCCCTGACACTCTGGCTGCTACTGTCTTCAGCTAACTCGGTATTGCTGGCACAAGCAGACAGCCAACATATCAGCATACAGATAAGGCTGTAACGATGTGTCATCCTGATACTCCGTATAAGGTTGCGGCACCCGTTGCACCTGACCATGACCATAACATTGACCAACAGCATACCACGATACACCCAAAAGACGCGCCAGCACTATTAAAACTAATTTAACATTAATGATGACTTAATAACCCAACGCTGAATTACCTCAATAGAGCCTGGCAGCTGTCGTTGGCTTGCGGATATACTCAAATTAAAACTTCAGATAAAAATCCTTGAGCAACTGGCGGTATTGCTCGCTGTAACTGCCCCTATCCTGCTGAATCATTAATTCATCATCGGGCAGAGTGTAATTTGCAACAGTCGCCCCATCAGGTTGGGCCATAGCACGGCGAAAACTCAGCAACAACCGGCGCAGTGGTTTGCCAGGCTGCGCATATACCGATGTACTTCGTTGTAATTGCAAGCCGCTGTTAAGCGCCAACTGACAAAACACAGTGGCACTGTCAGGCGGTAAAATCAGCGAAAACTCGCCCCCCTCGGCCAATAAATCGGCGGCTTTGTGCAGCAAGGCGGCAAAGGGCAGGCTATCATTATGGCGGGCTTGCTGGCGCGCCGCATCAGGGCTTGGCAAGGATGCCTGAAAAAAAGGCGGGTTTGACACAATTAAAGCGTAACGCTCGGCAGTTTGATAGGTTAGAATATCGCCCTTAATCACGCGCACGGTTGCAGGCCAGGGGCTGCGCTGCACATTGGCGGTTGCCTGTTGCGCGGCGGCACTATCCAGCTCAATGGCGGTAATAGCTTGCAACCCCAGGCTGCGCTGTGCCAGCATCAGGCTCAGAATGCCCGACCCTGCCCCTATATCCAGTATAGGGCCAGTGGCGGGTAACGACGCCCAAGCACCCAGGATCAGTGCATCGGTGCCAACTTTCATTGCGCACTGATCATGAGCAACAAAGAATTGTTTACATTGAAAACCTGCTGACATAAGCCCTCCGCCGTGCATCTTAACGGCCACTGCGCACAATGTCACAGCC
>NZ_DAINOE010000170.1:0-2880 GCF_036735525.1 Arsukibacterium sp.
TTCAGCAGCTCGGTGCTTTTTCAACAGCTGCTCTAACGCCACAATCGTAATAACCAGATGGTAAGGCAAATCAAAATACGCCAGGCCAAGAAAGGCACCACCACTGCCAAAGGCAATTAAGCTGCATTGCAGCATTCTGGCCAACAGATTAGCCCATTGCCAATTGGGGTCATTACCGGCCATTCTGATAATATTATTGGCACTAAACCAGGTGAAAATGAAAATGCCTAAGAAAAGGGCTAACCCAATAAAACCATGATGGCCAATCATCTGAAAATAAATGCTATGTGCACCATCTACCCGATTGGGGTTAGGGGCATAGATCAGGAAGTTTTCAGGTTTAAAGCCATTAAAACCGCCGCCAAATACGTTTTCCTTAGCCAAATTAAATGACATTTCCCAGGCATTAAAGCGGCCCTGCACTGAACCATCATAACTTTCCCGATCAGGCTCGATGATAGTAGACATTCGTTGATGCCAGCTGTCAGGCATAAACTGGTAAACCACTGGCACAGATAAACAGAATGCCAATAATAACGCGATTTTATGCGGGCTTTTATACCAGAGAAAGATGGCGACGCAGATACAGGCTACCAAGCCGCCCCGGGACTGAGTGCCAAGCGCAGCCAAGACTGATAAAGCCATGGTCAACACTAATAACCATTTTAACCAGCGATACTTATCGGGAACTAAAGTGCGAAGAAAATACAGAATAGGCAGATTAACCAGCAAGGTCAGGGCGAGTTCATTATTACCATAAAAAAAGCCTCCCGTTGGCCCCCATACCCGGCCACTGCCGCCGGTTTGAATGGTATAAATGCCACCTTTAAAACCGTAAAATGCAATGCTTAAGGCTACGACCCAAAGTGCGGCCTGAATGCGCCATTTGCTGGTAAATAATGTCAGCATCACAAGCGTAAATATCTGAATTTTTAGTACTTTGTCAATCATCATTATAGTGTGACTGTCTCTGACATTCATACTGAAAGTAATAATCATCCAGGCAATCAGTAAGATCATAAACACTATAGGCATGGAAAGAGGCAGTTTTTTTGGCTCTTTACTAAATAAGTAAGCGAGTAAAAAAGTCCCGCCAACAAGAGAGGCTACCGGGAAATATTGCATAAATCCCCAGGCCAGCCTGTGCGGTACCATGTATGCTATCCAGCACCACATCAAAACGCCAAAAAAGGGCTTTTTAAAAATAAATGGCAATGAGCCGGTAATAATTAAAAAAAGAATTATATCACGCATCAGAGTGACCTAACTGTTGATAGAGCTTAAGCCAAAGTGGCAAGATGACATCAGGTTGTAGTTGCTGAACCAGCAACAGGCCTTGTCGCTGCAGGTGTTTTGCCAACTCAGGTTGTTGCAATAGCTGCAGACAAGCTTCGGCCATCTGCTCGGGCTGGCCTGGCGCCACCAGCAGAGCATGGCTATTGTGTTCGAGCATATCGGGGATGCCACCTACCGCCGTACTGACCACCAATACACCACAGGCCAGCGCTTCCAGAATAGAGTTGGGCATATTATCGACTGTACTGGGGTTGAGCATAATATCTGCGCTTTGATATAGCGCGACAATTTGCTCGCGGTTAAGACGCCCGACAAAATGCACCTTAGGTTCAAGCTGCAAAGTGCTGACCAGAGCTTGCAGTTCCGCCAGGCAAGGCCCTGAGCCGGCTATAGACATTTGGCTGTCAGGGTAATGCTGTTGCAACGCAGCAAAGCAGCGTATGGCTGTGCCAATGTCATACAAGGGTTCCAGATTGCGGGTAACAACCAGATGTAAGTTTTGCTTTGCAACGGATGCTGTTGCAGGTTTAAACATACCAGTATTAATAATATTGGCAATCACACTGACGTGTAGCTGATATTGGGCAAATACCCGTTGTAAATAGGGACTAGGCGTGACTATAGCTGATGCCATCTTCATAAAGGGTAATACCCATTTATGCTGCTTTTTTAAAAACTGCTGCGCTGAGCCACCACGATAATTCAGCACTACAGGCTTGCTGTGCCAACGGGCCAACAACAGTACCGGGCTGGCAAATAAATGCCAGGCCCAGCCGGAGTTCGCCATCAGGTGAACAAGGTCCGTGGTTTTTAGCTGTTGATGCAAGCGCCAGATATAAAGCACTAAGCGGGCAAAAGCCCGCACTAGCGGGATATGGCCAAGCCAGGCTGGTTGATAGGGCGCGTTTACTGCCAGCAGCGTTACGCTGCAGCTTGCATCGGCCGTTAGCAACTGTTGCAATTGCGCTGTTTGCATCGCCATACCGCCGTTCGGCGGTGGCACAGGGCCAACTAACAATATTCTCATCTGGCTGCCCCGGTCAGCTGTTGATAGACCGGCAGTATAGTGGCAACGCTTTGTTGCCAATTGCGCTCTTGTTCCACAAAGCGCCGGCCGTTGGCCTTGATGCGACCCCAATCGTCAGGATGTTGCAGTAACTGCTGCAGTACCTCGGCCAGTTTTTCTGGTTTATCGGCTTCAAACAAAACGCCGGTGTCATTGTGGCGGATCAGCTCGCGATGGCCTCCGATATCGGACGCCACCACTAAGCCTTGCTGCGCCATGGCTTCCAGTGGTTTTAACGGCGTCACCAGTTCGGTCAGGCGAATGGCTTCTCTGGGGTAGACAAAAATATCGACCAGACTGTAATAGCGGCTGATATCTTTATGCGCAACCCGGCCGGTAAAGATCACGGCCTGGCTGATGTTAAGTTGCTCGGCCTGAGCACGCAGCGCGGCTTCTTGCAGACCACCGCCAACCAGTAACAACTTTAATGCCGGAAATTTCGGCACTAATAACGCCAGAGCATCGAGCAGAATATGCAGGCCCTCGTAGCGATAAAAAGAGCCTAAGAATCCCAGAAC
>NZ_DAINOE010000171.1:0-2789 GCF_036735525.1 Arsukibacterium sp.
AGAAATCAAGATAGGCGAAAGCAATGGCTTCGGAGCATCAAGAACCCTCACAGGATCAGAAGCCAAAACCGTATAACAGCTACCTGAAGTACAGTAGTCTGGCTGTACAGCTGGCGGTAACCATCGGCTTGTTCGCCTGGCTGGGCTACAAGATTGATGAATGGTTGAATTTAAAGTATCCTATATTTCTGATTGTGTTTGTATTTGTGGCCTTCGCGGGAATGATGTACCAGTTGTACAAGTCTATTGATAAATCGTGAGCAACCTTACAGGCTTTTTGGTTGCCATGGGGTTGGTGATTGTGGTCATTCTGGGCGTGAGTCAATCCTTTTCAGCGCTTCCTTCATTCTTTTATCAGAGCCTGGTACTGCTTTCGGCCAGTACCATCGGACTTTATTTTTACCTGCTGCGCATTCGCAAAAGCAGACCTGATTTTTTCGTTCATTTTTACCTGGCCAGCATCGCCATAAAACTTTTGGCATATGGTACTTACCTGGCCTTAGTCATTTGGGAAGACCGCCCCGGGGCCTTAGAAAATGTGGTGTTTTTTATCGCGGTTTATGCCGTGTTTACCGCCCTTGAAGTGGGCTTTTTGTGGCGGCAGATCAGCCGATGAAAAGAGCCAAAAAAAAATTAAAACATTTCTTTCTCATGGTTTAATTAATACCTTTGCGGTCGGATTTTAAACCCCCTAATCTGGCCAAAATGAGCGTTTTAACCCGTAAATTCAGTCTTTTCTTATTAGTCGTAGCGCTCGTAGTTTCTGTAGTCTTTTCGTCTTTTGGTACGGCTTCTGGTTCGGCTGAAGAGGGTGGTGCATTCAATGCCAGCGAGGTGATAATCCACCACGTACTGGACGACCACACGTGGCATTTTTGGGATGGGCATTACGGTACACTTTATCTCCCGGTAATTGTCTATTCATCTGAACGCGGACTGGACATTTTCTCATCAAAGAATTTCTACGATGAGCATCATAATGTTGTGGAGTACATCGGTTATAAACTGGACCACAGTCACATTTACCTGGCTGATTCAGGGAAAGCAGTTTTGGATATTTCCATTACAAAGAATGTGGCCATGTTATTAATCAATGCCACTTTATTAATGGTGGTGTTTCTTTCAGCCGCTAAATCAGCAAAGAAAAATTCGGGCAAGGCACCCAGTGGGGTTCAGTCATTCCTTGAACCCATTATTGTTTTCGTTCGCGATGAAGTAGTGAAGCCAAACATTGGTCACCAGTATGAGAAGTATCTGCCTTACTTGCTCACACTTTTCTTTTTTATTCTTTTTGGAAACCTGTTGGGACTTTTACCGGGCGCAGGTAACCTTACCGGTAATATAGCCGTAACGATGACCCTTGCTGTTTTCACATTTATCTTAACCAATGTAAATGGCAACAAGGCATATTGGTCTCACATCTTCTGGACACCGGGTGTTCCGCTGCCGTTGCGCCTTGTAATTCTCCCCGTTGAACTCGTTGGCATAATCACCAAGCCTGTCTCTTTAACGATACGTCTTTTTGTGGCCATTACTGCCGGGCACATAGTTTTGTTAAGCTTGATTAGTCTGGCATTTATTTTTCAAAGTATTGCAGTAGGTTTGGTATCAAGCCTTATTGTATTATTTATAAATCTTATTGAATTGTTGGTGGCCGGCATACAGGCGTATGTGTTCACGTTGTTCACATCGCTTTACATCGGTATGGCTACGGCCGACCACGAACATCATTAAGATTAATTAAAGATATCCCTGGCGGAAGCGTCAGGGTTTGTTTCACTTAAACACATAACACAATGTTAACTGCACTTTTATTGGACATCAGCTATGCAATCATGGGCGCTGGTATCGGTGCTGGTCTGGCTGCAATTGGCGCTGGTATCGGTATCGGTAAAATCGGTGGTTCCGCTATGGAAGGTATGGCACGTCAGCCTGAAGCTTCTGGTAAAATCCAGGGCGCCATGCTGATTATCGCTGCACTTATCGAGGTGGCTGCTCTTTTTGCACTCGTTATTTGCTTGCTGATTTCGTTCAAAGGCTAATGGCTTGAGAAGAACTTGCTAATGGCAATGGGCCAGGCAAGTTCTTCATTTTACTGAAACACTTAAGAATTTAAGATATATGGAACTTCTTACCCCCGGCACTGGCCTTATCATTTGGCAAACATTTGTTTTCCTTTTGTTGGTGCTTTTATTAGCACGTTTTGCATGGAAGCCAATACTCGGATCCTTAAAAGAGCGCGAAGAGTCGATAAAAAAAGCACTTGAAACCGCAGAGCAGGCGCGTGCTGAAATGGCACGCATTCAAGCTGACAATGAAAAGATTTTCAAAGAAGCACGAGAAGAGCGAGACAGACTTTTAAAAGAAGCCCGTGAGGCTTCTAGCCGTTTGAAGGACGATGCGCAGGCCGATGCCAAGAAGGCCGCTGATAAAATTATTGATGATGCGCGTGCGGCTATTCAAGTTGAAAAGCAAGCTGCATTAAAAGATGTACGCATACAGGTAGCGATGTTCTCCCTTCAAATTGCTGAGCAGCTGATGAAGAAAAATCTTTCGTCTGACAAAGCACAGAAGGAATTAGTTGACGGGTTTATTAAAGAATTGAAACTTAACTAACCTATGGCCGAAGGACGGGTAGCATCGCGGTACGTAAAATCATTGCTCGGATTAGCCGAGGAGCAAAAGTCGTTGGATAAAGTTTATCAGGACATGCGACTGTTTACGAAGGTGTGTGATGAAAATCCAGCCTTTGGTATTATGCTCCGCAGCCCGGTTATTCGTCATGATAA
>NZ_DAINOE010000172.1:0-1890 GCF_036735525.1 Arsukibacterium sp.
CCCAGCCCGGACGGTGCTACACTGTCCGGGTAATCATCAGGAGAACGACATGAAACGATGTAAAGGCTGTACCGACTGTTATGACATTTGCCAAGATACATGGGAGCCACTGCGCCCAACGCCACAGGAAGAGTTTTGGTACAACATGGCACAGACTGCATTCTGGGTGGCGTGTACCGTGGCCATTATTTTATGCATGTGGGTCGCCCGGCCCGAAATCATCAGCCAAGTCATTGACTACTTAACAGAGGTGATGAAATGAGCTCAACTACTAAACCGTGCGGCATTGTTCGCCTGTGGCGTCGTGCTACTTACTGGCTGTTCCACAAAAGCCCGGACGATTTTGAGTCGCCATTTGAGACAATCCTAGCGGGCATTGCCGTGTGGGTTGTTATCATCGTATTCGCGTTAATACTTGGCATGATAGGACATTGGTTATGAAAATGACATTAGAAATAAACGGCATCGAGCAAGATGTTACCGTAAACGTTCTGAGCTACACACCATATCAAAACGGTAGTCGTGGGCATATTGACGATTGGATGCCAGACGAGCCAGAGCAGGTTGAGATTGAGGTGCTGCTTAATGGCGCTGATATTACCGATTTAATCAGTGAGGCTGATTTTGAATGTTTGGAAAACGAAGCGATTGAGTATATACGTGGGGAGCGAGATTATGATTAAGCTGGCTAATGAGTTAGAAATGTGGAGGGCTGAGCGTCCCGACGAATGGAAGATGGATGAGTTCATTCGTAATGCCAAAACGTTAACCGCCGAGCGTGATGCTCTGGTTGTGCAGGTTGAGGTGTTGCGCGCTGCTTGCCAGCTCGGTATTGATATGTTTGTTGTTAACTGTATTAATGTGCCGAACACTATCGAAACAATGCAAGACGCCATTGATGCAACACCTGCCCAATGCCTTGCAGCCCATGATGCTGAGGTGGCGGCTAAAGCGGTTGAGTATTCCGTTGATTTATTAAAAAGACTTCCTCAGCATTTTCAAACAAAGTCAAAAGAATTTTATAACGGTGTTGAAATTAGCGTGGAATACCTATCGGGTTTGTCCAGGCAACTACGCCAGCAAGCCAAACCCGCAGGCTGGCTAAAAGACAGTAACACGCACTGTAAAATCAAGGGTGGTGAGTGATGTTTGTTTCAGATGGTAAGCGATACCGCTACAAGGGCGTTACGTTTGATTATCACGAGTATTTAGGGCCAATAATACTTAACAGACATACATGGAATGAGCGCCCTTTTAGGTCGATAAGCCGCCGCCAGTGGCGCTTGTTCGGTAAGTGGTTTGAGCTGCCCGTTGATAAGCGCGAATCGTACAGAATTTAGGAGGTAAACCATGACAGGCAAACCCGAAGCACTAACAATCTGCCTCAGTCGCGCCATAGCGCGCATAGAGCAGCGAAACCAGCAAGAGGCAATGCTTAATACTGCCAGGCAGTTGAGAGCCGCCACGCGCGATATAGGAACATATAACGCATTGGGTGATTTTATATCAGCAAGCCCGGCAGAGCGCCATGCTATTGTTACGCTGATGGGGAGGATGTTTTGATTAATCACGTAGTCAGTTTTTCAGGCGGCAGGACTAGCGCCTATATGGTTTATCTTATCGAGCGGATTCGCAAGTCTGGCGAGTGGCAAGGTAATGTTGAATATATTTTCATGGATACCGGCGCAGAGCATCCAAAGACTTATGAGTTTATTAAGAAGTGTGTTGAGTATTTTGGAATTGAGCTTACTTGTTTGCGAGGGGACTTTAATCAACCGGTTGGGGTTGGTCACACTTACAAAGTAGTTCCGCTTGAGCAGTGCGATCACGATATGATTGGCGGGCCATTTGCGCAATTAATGAGAAAATACGGCGCGCCAACAGTAATGA
>NZ_DAINOE010000172.1:1900-2779 GCF_036735525.1 Arsukibacterium sp.
AGACATAATACCATTAATTACTACCTTGGATAATATAGCATCAACTCAACAGATCACAAATACTGTAACGACAAATACGGCAAAGGAAACTACACTACTTGGCTTGGGATACGCTACGATGAGCCAAAGCGGCTAAAGATTGGCAGAAATCCAGCCTTGCGATACTTAGCTGAAATATCTGATTTTGAAAAAGATGATATTTTTGATTTCTGGTCGGGGATGCCGTTTGATTTGGAAATGCAGGAGCATTTAGGGAATTGCGTTTTTTGCATTAAGAAGTCAGTAAACAAGCTGGCACTTGCCGCTAGAGATGAGCCGGAATTAGCTTCTGAATGGGTTGCGGCAATCGAAGCTGGCAGTGACAGGCTGAGTCATCCTATTGAAAAGCAAACGGAGGGCTTGTTTGTTGAAACCTACACGCAGATCATACCAAAGGGTGTTATGTATCGCGGAAGCAACACAATGCAAAGCATTATAGCAAAATTCGAGCTACATAGCCGCGATGAAATATATGGCAGCATTCGCAGCATGAAGCGCAAAGAATCAGGCGGCTGCACTGAAAGCTGTGAAGCGTTTACCGAATACCAGCAGGAGTTATTTTAATGAAAATGCCAACAATAAAACCCCGCAACGACATTAGACGCAAGAAAGGTGCGGGGCTTTTTCAAGCAGCAGCAGAGGGTAATTTGTGGCTGTGGAATGTTTTGGAAGATAGGTTAGCGGAGGTGTACAAAAATGCAAATAAGAGCAAAAATTAGAAAAACAGGCGAGCAAGTGACGCTTAAGCCATACAGTTTCGGCTATGTCTGTGCTAAGGGTCGGTTTTATAGCAAAGGGATAATTAAGGTTTTGGAGGTGATTAGATGAATTGGCCAACAG
>NZ_DAINOE010000173.1:0-2763 GCF_036735525.1 Arsukibacterium sp.
TGTCATGGTCTGGCTACCAATGCATTGCTGAATAAAGTTTGAGCAAAGATCAACACGCTCTAGTATTAACCTGATTAAGTATAAGAAATCACAAGCATAAAAAGTAACAGAGGTGAGTGTGGCAAAATGGGCTTTAACATTACTATTGGCACTATTGAGTTCAGCAGTTACTGCTGAGCCAATTGCAGAGCTGATGGATGATTTTGACCATTATTTTCAGCAGCAAATGAACCAGCATAATATTCCAGGCGCGGCTTACGCCATTGTGCAGGGGAATCGAATTGTCAGCGCAAAAGGTTTTGGGGTGCGTGAAGCCGGTTCAGAATTGCCGGTTGATGCGTTTACTGTGTTTCGAATTGCCTCAGTGTCTAAAACCTTTGCTGCCGGTTTAGCCAGTATAGTTGCATCAAAAGGTCATTTTAACTGGGATGAGCCAGTTGTCCGGTACATTCCCAATTTTTCTTTTAAAACGGCTGATTTTAATGAGCAGTTAAAAATTGAACATTTGCTAGCACAAAGCACCGGTGTCATGCCGAATGCCTATGATAATTTAATTGAAGCTAACCTGTTACCTGATAGAATTTTACCGCAATTTCAAAAGATTGACCCACTTTGTGCCCCTGGCTTGTGTTATGGCTATCAGAATGTGTTGTTTAGCTTAATTGAACCCATTATGCAGCAAACCACGTCACAGGATTACGCCAGCTTACTACAAGAACATATTTTTACACCCTTGCAATTACCTACGGCCTCAGTCGGGCTGGATGCCTATTTAAGCACAGAAAACCGCGCCATTCCGCATGTCAGGGCCCGGGGTAATTGGCACCCGAGGCAGGTTAATGAAAGCTACTACCGTTTTGCTCCGGCTGCCGGTGTTAATGCTAGTGCAGTGGATTTAGGCTATTGGTTGATTGCGCAACTAGGCTACAACCCTAAAGTGCTGCCAGATAGTATGTTGCAGCAGATAACTTCCAAACGGGTGAGAACCAGCCGCGATTTACGTCGGCGTGAGTGGCGTAACTATTTGACAGATGCGCACTATGCTCTGGGCTGGCGGGTATATCAGCTGGGGCAAGAGCAGTTGGTGTATCATGGCGGTTGGGTGCAGGGTTTTAGGGCAGAAATTGCCTATTCAAAAGAGCGTGAGCTGGGGTTGGTCATTTTACTGAATGCTGAGTCTAATATTGTTAACGAGCTGAGCACTTATTTTTGGTCGGGCATGTTCGCGGCTTTTCAGCTGCAGGATGCTACTCAACTTGCCAGTTGCAGCGCCACAGCTACGCCAGACTTAGCTTGTTAAAGTATTACGCTGATATACATCGATTAAAAAATCTATAGTCACTTTTG
This sequence comes from Arsukibacterium sp., assembly GCF_036735525.1. Taxonomy (NCBI): domain Bacteria; kingdom Pseudomonadati; phylum Pseudomonadota; class Gammaproteobacteria; order Chromatiales; family Chromatiaceae; genus Arsukibacterium; species Arsukibacterium sp. Next base: position 1,348 of record NZ_DAINOE010000173.1, read on the forward strand.
GTGTATTGTGTACAAACTGCTGGCGACTGTCCCCGGTAAATTTCCAGGCCAGTGGCACCATCTGCAATAACTGATCTAACAACTGACCAGCAGTAGTATCCAGCTCATAACTGAGTTGCTGCCGTTGTTGATGGCTAAATCCCTCTTCTATTTTTATGGCATCCTGATGCAGTTTTACTTCTTGATACACCGCTTGTTTCATTTCGATAAGATGCCTGGGCCCTGGTGTTACCGTTAATAAGTAACCTGCCGGTTTAATCACCCGTTGTAGTTCGGTATTTAATGAAGGCGCATAAATGCGCAATATGGCATCAAAATAGGCCGCTTCCAGTGGTAATTGATAGGCGCTGGCCACAGCAAAATTGATGTTCGGGTAACGTTTTGCTGAAATTCGTACCGCATTTTTCGCAATATCAATACCGGTAATCTCAAGATCTCTGCTGTTAAGTTGCGGCTTCTTAAGCTGGGACAGGCATTGTTCCAGCCGTCCTGTGTAGTAGCCTTCACCACAGCCGAGATCCAGTACGCGCTGCACGGGCAGAGTGCCCATGAGTTGATTTACCTGATCAGATAACGGCTGATAAGCACCGCTGTCTAAAAACTGCCTGCGTGCCTGCATCATTTGCGGGTTATCACCAGGCGCTTTTGAGTTTTTGTGTTGCACTGGCAGTAAATTCACATAGCCTTCTTTGGCAATATCAAAACTGTGCCGGTTAATGCAGCTGTAACGACGTTCAGATAGGTGAAGGGAGCTTTGGCAAATTGGGCATATAAACATAAAGCGGGCTCAGTAAAAAATGCTCTGCAGTGTAGCAGAGCTACAGCTTTGTACGCAAAGCCTTGCTATACTGACGGCCGATTTTTGTGCAGGACAGGCATTAACATGAGCGCTGAATTAGAACTTTGGACCCTTGATGAATTGTGTGATCACGCCTTTGATATTTTTGAGGAGTTAGCCTCTGAAAATCTCAGTGCTGAGGATTACGGCTTTTATCATCAGCATTTTGAAGAACGTGGCTATGTCGATTTGCTGATCCCGTCAGCAGATTGGGTGGACGTTATCCTGCAAGATCTGGAACCTGAATATCATTTTGAAGCACAAATTGGCATTTCTGCTACTGAAGGCGAGCCTGACAAGGTGTTAGCCCGTATTTTGTTAAGCCGGGAAAAGCATGATGCTTTGTGCCATGTCCTGTGGCGCGGCCAGTAAGGTATTTAAAAAAATTAAAAAACTTTAACCCCCTGATTAATCCTCCTGCGTCTAATTGCAAACAACGGAGGAAATACTATGCAAACAACCACTTTTTCAAGCCCATTTAGTACCCTTAGCCGCATCATTAGTAGCATGCTGCTGGCGGCATTGGTTACCTTTAGTTTATTTGTAATGATGTACATGCTAATTAAGCCGCAGCTAAC
>NZ_DAINOE010000174.1:0-1340 GCF_036735525.1 Arsukibacterium sp.
CTTTTTTTCCGGTTGCTGCTGGCGCAAACGTTGCACTAAGGCTGCCGGTGCGGCAGCTGCCAATACCGCCAGTACTAAAGCGACATCTCTAAGGGCAGGTTGTTCCAAGGCAACGGCCAGCACCAAACACAGCGCCACACCGGTTGTGCCGAACAACTGTACCGATAGTAGGCGGTCTAACAAGGATGGGCCTTTAATTACCCGCCATAGTCCCAGCACCATGGTCATTAACAAGGCCAGGGCCAGATAGATCATAGCTTGTCCTGAGCAGTGTCTGCTGCAAGTAGCAGAGGCTCGTCTGACAGCAGTTGTGACAGTTGCTGCTCAAGGCTCAATACTCCTTGCTGCCAGTTGGCATGGGTGTCCAGCACATGCAACAACAGTATGCTGCTGTGCTGATCGCCATGATGGTTGTCGGTAGGCAATGCTGTTGCCACGCTACAGGTACCGGGTAGTAAGCTGACCATACTGGCCAGTAAGCGTTGGCTGGGGGCATGTACTAAGCGCATCTGATAATGTTGCCAGCCCGGTGCTAAGCGCAGTTTAGGCGACAATGCCCGCAAGGCAACATCACAAGCACCTAACACCCGCTGACGGCTAAAATACCAGACAAAACCTGGCAGATGTCGTAATCGCAACGCAGGTAAGGTTAATTGCTGACGCTGACACCAGAGCAGCAGTAGCAAACACAGTGGCAGAAAAAACCACCAGCCACGGCCAGCGGTCAGCGCGCCCCAACACAAGGCGGCAGCCACGATGATGGCGGCAACGGCGCTTAAACTCATACTGTTAGCTGCAGCTGACATCAGGCCTCCGACCATGTTTAGGGATGAAAAACCAGAATAATGGCTAAACCACTGATTAGATAGTATTGAAAAACAACAAAAAGTTCAAACGGATGCCGGCGTGAGTTGTTGCAGGGCAGCATTAAAGCCGGCAATTGGCGAAGGTTTGCCAAACCAGTAGCCCTGATACTGATAACAGCCCAGTTCCTGCAATGCCAGCAGTTGCTCCTCGGTTTCAACGCCCTCTGCCAATACCTCAAGCCCTAGCGTATTGCCCAACGCGATTACCATGCGGGCAATGGCCTCATCATTGCTATCAGTTAAAATGTCACGGACAAAACTGCGGTCAATTTTCAGCTGGGTTAAGGGTAAACGTTTAAGATAGGCTAAAGACGAATAACCGGTACCAAAGTCATCCAGCGAAAAACTCACCCCCAGTGCGGCCAGCTGCTGAATTTTGTTTACCACATCCTCAATATTGGTAATCAGCAAGCTTTCGGTCAGCTCCAACTTCAGCTTACTGGCCCGGGCTCCGCTTTGCTTGAGGATACTACT
>NZ_DAINOE010000174.1:1364-2760 GCF_036735525.1 Arsukibacterium sp.
CGGCTAACAAAGTCGGGCTGGCGAAACTGACTGGCACTGATGTTTACTGACAGCGTTAAGCTGGCCGTGACCAGATGCTGTTGCCATAACACTAATTGCTGGCAGGCGGCCTGTAGCACCCAATCACCTATCGCTAAAATCAGCCCGCTTTCTTCGGCAAAACCAATAAACTCAAACGGGCCTATCAGGCCACGCAAAGGATGCCGCCAACGGATCAACGCTTCAGCGCCCAACGCCATGCCTGACGCATCCACTTGCAGCTGATAAAACAGCTCAAATTGCTGCTCAGTAATGGCCTGGCGTAATTCATTGTCCAACACTGCGCGCTGGCTGGCTTTTTGTTGCAGCTGAGGGTCGTAAAAATACAGACAATTTCGGCCCGCCGCTTTGGCCTGATACATCGCCATATCGGCCTGGGTGATCAACATATCGGCACTGTGTTGCTGGTCGTTAAATAAACTGACTCCTATGCTGACACTATTATGATATCGGATATGCTGCCACTGATAGGGCTGCAACACTGCCTGCATCACTTTTTGCGCTACCCGTTTTACCGCCTGCATCGCCTCAGTACTGTCGGCCGATAACTGTTCAATGATTAGCACAAACTCATCGGCTCCAAAACGCCCTACTGTATCGCCATCTCTGACTGTTTGCTGCAGTGCCTGCCCCACCTGGCGCAATAACAAGTCGCCCTGCTCATGTCCATAGCTATCATTAAAGTGCTTAAAGTGGTCTAAATCTATAAAGAGAACAGCGGCATAATTTTGCTGGCGTTTGCTGTTTGCCAATGCCTGCTGCAAGCGATCCAGAATAAGCCGCCGGTTGGGTAAAGCGGTAACAGGATCGTAAAAAGCCAGATTTTCTGCCTGTTGCTCGGCGCGTTGACGAATAAAACTGCCACTGATATTACCGGCAATTAAGCTTAACGCCGCCAGGTGTTCGTCATTCCAATGCTGGGTATGGCGCACCAAATCCAGTCCAAACACCCCCAGTAAACTGTCCTGGGCGCGCAGCGGTAGCATCAGCAGCGCCTGTATACTTTGCTCTGCCAACAGCTGATACTCTGCAGACGCCGGATCAAGCTGACTGACATCGTTAATCGGGATGGCTTTGCCTGCCTGCAAAGTGTTCATCCAGTCACCCAAGGCGGCAACAGGTAAGGCTTGTAACGTTTGTTGCTGGCTACTGACGCCCGGTGCACACCATTCATGGGTATTTTTGGCAAATTCAAAGCGGGCATCGAATAAAAATATGTAGCTGCGATCGGCCTGAAAAAAGCTGCCAATGCGCGCCAGGGCCTGATTGATAACCTGATCCAGCTCAGTGGCAGGACTTAACACAAAGCTGCTGGAGATATCAGCGATAAGTTGAAAAAAAGCAGCCTGACTGCGGG
>NZ_DAINOE010000175.1:0-2750 GCF_036735525.1 Arsukibacterium sp.
TGACAGTCGAGATGACATTATCGCTGCGATAGACTTTCTGGTTACCGGCATTTAAGGCCGCTATCAACTTTTGGTCCGATTAGTGCGCCTTGTCATATGCCATTGAATAACCGCAATTTTGCCATTGAAATAGCAATGAAATAAGCAACTATAGCAATGGTAAAAACTACTAGCGCGCCCAAAGAACCAAACGCTAACTGACTACCAATTAATGCCCAAGTGTCTAAAGGCTCTTTAGCAGTCACTATACTAAGCATCGAAAAAATTACTCCACCTAAAAGCAAACCAAAACCAGGAACAACAACCGCAAAATAAAGCGATTTAACGGTGCGTGAAAGCACAGTGTTTGCTGGCATGTACGGCGCCAATACAAAGCTGACAACAAGTACGCCAATTAAACTGGGCCAAAAGATAGAAATTAACGGAAAAGATACTGCAATAGCTGCTAATAAATAGCAAAAAGCAAACACTATCCTTGTCTTTAGACTCAATTCTGCAGCCCTCTTGGCATATAACGAGCCTGTAGAAAAACCAGTTTAAGACACTGCATTTCTACCCCAGCTTTTCTGTTTATTATTTGTTAGCAACTCTGCATGTTTTTGGCGGGAATATCAAGACTAGATTCAGTTGACGCTACTCATCTAAAACCAGTGGTTAATCAGACCGTTCTGGGCGTAGTTAGCTCCATTATTCCGCTAACTTACCGTATCGGCTTACCTTCTCCAGATTATGCACCATACAATACAACTGCCATTGGCCTTGTACTTTGGTTTTGCCACGCAAACTAAAGCGTTTTAGCCCTTTGTTGGTGCCAATATTGCCAAACACCGGCTCTACTACTGACATGCGGTGGCTGTATATTTGTTTGCCGGCCTCGCTGTCTACCCGCTGTTTCATCCAGTCGGTGTAATTGGGCGGCGCATTAGCTCTGAGTAAAAATGATACCTGTCGACCACTGCCTTTTCGATGATTGGCAGACTCGGGGTTTACCATGCATTGCTCTTTTAAATCACAACCTCGGCACTGCAATAGTTTGCCGGTAAACAACGCTCGTTGCTGGCCGTCAGGCTCTATCCGGATCCCTCGACTCGACAATAATAACGCCGAAGGGCAAACACAGGTCATAGCAATGGGGTCAAATTCAAACGCGCTTGCAGGGATAACCGCCTTTTGTCCTGCCGCATCATGCTGATGCCTCTTACCATACTTTTGCTTTTGCTCGCTAAATTTCGGGTCGCGCTTTCTAAACTGGTTATCCGGCACGTAGCCGTTTATTTTCTGTTGGTACAAATAACTATTGTTGGCTTCATTAGCAAAGCCGGTGTCGGCCGTCACGATGGTGTTACCGGCAAAGATATTGTCGCTTATCCCCATACTTTTATAGCACTGCTGTATTTTTTCCAGTACCGGCACCAAGGTGTGATGCTCTTGCCCTTCGCCAAAGGCTTGTGCATCGACAATAATCTGATGCTTCTTATCCACTGCTGCCACACCGTTATAGCCTTGAATCGTGCCTTTGCTCGTCGTCATCTTGGCTGATTCATTATCGGTGATATTACTTTTCACTTCCTTGGGTCTTTTGCCCTGGCCCATCCGTGGACTGGCGGTCTTTAAAAAATCAGTAATCTTGTCATGCGCGTTATTCAATGTCTCAATGCTTTGCTGGTGCCGGGCTTTACGCGCTTCATCTGCACTGGCTTGCTCATCCAGCTTTTTATGTTGCTCCAGGTGGTAACGGATTTGCCGTTTTAACTTATCCCGCTTAGCACTGAGCTCTTTAAAAGTGCCAGACCATTCTTTTGCGGCATTCGAGGACATTTTGCAGCCATCGATAGCGAACAGCTCATTACCCAGCAAACCCTGCTGATGGCACACCAATAACACCTGTTCAAACAGCTGGGCAATTTGCACCGACGAGCCACTGACAAAGGCCGCTATCGTTGTAAAGTGCGGCACGGTATCGCATGACAGCGCTTTAAAGATGATGTTGGTTTCGCAACACCACTGTATTTCGCGGCTAGAGGTAATGCCCTTGGAATACGCAAACAGAATGATTTTTAACAGCACAGCCGGATCATACGCCGGGCGGCCATTGTCTTCATTCTGGTATTTACAATGAAATATCGACAGGTCGAGTTTGTTATCAATCAGGTAATGAATGGCATGTTCAAAAGTGCCAGGCTGCAGTTGGTCGAGATAATTAATCACCACCATGGCACTTTGATTGTAATCGTAAGGGATATATTTAGGCATTAGGCGTTGTCCATTTTTTAATCAGACAACACTATTTGATCACAAACTTGATCGCGTGAAAAGAGGTTTTTCTACAGCCTCAACGCCCGCAGCACAGGCCGAAACCCGCGTAGCGGTTGAGGTCCAGGCCACGCAGTGGCCGTGTGTGGCTGCGCTTGTTATGCGATTGAATTTTTAACAAAATTTCCATCGAATTTTATTATGATCTCTTTTTTATCCGTGTGAATACAAATGGTCTTTTCATGTAGCCAATTAATTCCGATTACACTATCAATGCATTGATCGTCATACTCATCGTCAAGCCTTTCCTCTTTATACGACTCTATACCAGTAAATATGATCTCTATCACTGGTTTACATATTTCAGGAGAATCAACACAGACCAATATTAGCTGCCTTTTGCCAATGTCATATACCAGTCTGTCAATGTAAGGCGAGCATCCTTCCAGATATTCTGATGTCATATCCATTACTCGAACTCCATTAACGCATAACGC
>NZ_DAINOE010000176.1:0-2740 GCF_036735525.1 Arsukibacterium sp.
TCTTATGATCTTGTCTTTCATAAACTACATAGGGTTGCCACTGATCAAATCGATAACCGGCAGAAATATAAAAATTTGTTCTGTCAGAATAGAATGATTTTTCAATACCTATATCATTGTATTCAAATACAATATTCCAGTTTCCAGGCTCAAGTAATACGCCAATACCATAAAAGGTGCCCTTGTCTTCATTAAAATCAAGCTCTGCAGCCAGTGCCTGGAAGGCAGGAATATTTGTATTGAATAACGCATCGGTTAGTGGTGAAAACGCATCTGCTGATACTGTTATATTACCCTCAACATATGCAGCACGGAATGAATACCAATCACGGCTTAACACCATATTTAAAGATAACACCTGCTCATAGCGACCAGACGCTGGCTGACCAAAAAGCGGATTATTATCTGATGAAGAACCATAAAGTAATTGCATAGAAGCGTCAAAGCTACCAAGGTCAGTAGTGTAATACAAAGAGACACCTTCAACACTGGTAAAGCCAACTCCAGAGTAAACACTTTGTGGTGCAGTGTTCCAAAGATAAGCATAACCAACGTCTTTAAAATCAGAATAGGTAAAAAATGGCACACCAAGCCGACCAGCATTAATCACTAAATCATTACTTAATTGATAACTAAGGTATAACCATTCTAACTGAACATTAAAATCATCTACGCCTCTGCCAAGCAATTGACCTGTAACCGATAACTTTTCGCCCAAATCAGATTTCACCTGGAGCGCAAATAAACTACCGGTCTTAAAGTCTAATTCACTACCGTATCCATAAAGGTTTTCATCGGACGATGTTGTCATGCCGGCTTTGATTGATGCAAAGCCATTAATGGTGGTATTGGCATGGGCCTTTGCAACACACAATGCAGAGAGAACCGCCAAGGCTAGCAGGTGTTTTTTCATTATTACCTCTTCAATAAAAACAAAGTTGTTAAACGCAAAGTCATCAAAAAAAGGATATACCCAAACCTCAAGAATGCAAAGACAGTTGAGACAAAAGAGTCACTAGAGTCAGGATTGAACAAATTTATTGGCTGCTGAGCATCTGAAAATTGCGACATGCCGTAATACCTGAGTAAAATACTCAACAATATTACTTGAGTGTTTTACTCGGGTATTGTAATGTCTGCACTGTTTTTTTTGATTACAGCGCTCACCAAACGTAATAGTTAGCCATCAGCCAATTAATAAGACTGCGCGCAACACTGCGGAGAACCGTTACCCGCTCAATAAGGTGTATTAAATGAGAAGTACCATTACCGAAACCGTTACCTATGTTCATCATTGGAATGACACCCTGTTTAGTTTTAAAACAACCAGACAACCAAGTTTTACATTTGAAAACGGTCAATTTGTAATGATTGGCCTTGAAATCGATGGCAGACCTTTATTGCGCGCTTACAGCATTGCCAGCGCGAACTATGAAGATGAATTAGAGTTTTTTAGCATCAAAGTCGACAATGGCGCTCTGACCTCACGCTTGCAGCATATTCAGGTTGGAGATCAACTTACGCTGTCAACCCGGCCAACGGGAACGCTAGTTGCTGGGTACTTAACACCTGGCAAGCATCTTTATCTGCTAGCCACTGGCACAGGTCTTGCGCCTTTTCTTAGCATTATTAAAGATCCTGGCATCTATGAGCAATTTGACAAAGTCATTCTGGTACATGGCGTACGCTATATTTCCGAGCTGGCCTACCAACAGCTCATTTGTGAGCAACTGCCTGCTAATGAGTTTTTTGGTGATTGGGTGAAAGATAAACTGTTGTATTACCCCACTGTGACTCGCGAGCCTTATCGCAATTCGTTACACCAGCAACGTATTACTAGCCTGCTGATTTCTGACATCTTTACCGAACAGCTGGGTTTACCGGCACTGTGTCCAAGCCGCGACAGATTTATGTTATGTGGCAACCAAGCTATGTTAGATGACACTATGGCGATTTTGAATGCTAAAGGTTTTAAGAAAGCCACATCGCGGCAACAGGGCGATTATGTGATCGAACAAGCATTTCTTGAAAAATAGTTTTTATTTAATTTTTAGGACATTTTATGTTGTTAAACGAGGCTAAAATAGTCAAAAGTGCGCTACAAGCAAAAGGATTAGAATCGCCCATTATTCCAAATGCTTTATCACGCGATGAAAAGTACCAAAAAATCCGCCTGTTAATGACCGAGGTAGTCAGTACTTTAGGTTTAGATTTAGCAGACGACAGTTTACAAGAAACTCCGCATCGTATTGCCAAAATGTATGTTGACGAGATATTCGGCGGCCTGGATTATCAAAATTTCCCGAAAGTTGCGCTGATTGACAATAAGATGCAAGTTGATGAAATGATTAAAGTTAAAGATATTAGCTTTAACAGTACCTGTGAACATCATTTTGTTACTATCGATGGTACAGCCACAGTGGCTTACATTCCTGCTGGCCGTATTATCGGTTTATCTAAGATTAACCGGATTGTGCGCTTTTTTGCCCAGCGCCCTCAGGTCCAGGAACGCTTAACCCAACAAATTTTAGTCGCACTTCAAAGTTTGCTGGACACGGAAGATGTTGCTGTATCAATTAATGCCGTTCACTATTGTGTAAAATCACGTGGAGTAATGGATGTTAACTCCAGTACGCAAACCACAGCTCTGGGTGGCGCTTTCAAATTGAATCCGTCAACACGTAGCGAATTTTTAAAGTAAAAATCCCCCTCATTCCCCCTTTTACAAAGGGGGAGGCTT
>NZ_DAINOE010000177.1:0-2737 GCF_036735525.1 Arsukibacterium sp.
TGCGTATTTCGGGATGATCCGGCCAGCGATTTCGGCATGAGTCGGCCACCCATTTCGGTATCATCCGGCCACTGATTTCGGCCTAATCCGGCCACCTGTTTCGGTATCGTCCGGCCAGTTTGTTCTTCCTTCGTTTTACGGACTTTGGCATAACAGTTTTTTAACTGTTTGTCGGAGTAGTCATGACACGTAAAAAGAAAATGGTAAGGACAGATATGCAAACTTATCTGGATATATTCCGCCTCAAATTTGAAGCCAGGCTAAGCGACAGGCAAATCTCTCAGGCGCTAAATATTGGCCGGGCGACCATCAGTGATTTGGTTGCCCGCTTTAACAATTTAGGTCTGAGCTGGCCGCTGGACGCCGACCATCCGCTTGATAACCTCGACAAACAGTTATTCCCTGGCCGTGATTACAGTACGCAGCGGGTCTTGCCGTTGTGGGTGCAGGTGCATATTGAACTGCGCAGAAAAGGCGTCACCAAACTGCTGTTATGGCAGGAGTATCAGGCAGAGCACGGCAGTAAAGCGCTTGGTTACACGCAGTACTGCGAACATTACCGGCGTTGGTGTGCTGTACAAAAGCGCTCAATGCGACAGCATCATGAAGCTGGTGAAAAGCTGTTTATCGACTTCTGTGGCCCTACGGTGCCGATTGTGAACCCAGAAACCGGCGAGATAAAACACGCTGCTATCTTCGTTGCCACAATGGGTGCATCCAACTACACCTATATTGAAGCCTGTGAAGGTCAGGATATGGAGTCCTGGCTGATGGCAAACAGCCGCTGCCTGACGTTTTTAGGCGGTGTACCGGCGTTATTGATACCCGATAATCTCAAAGCCGCTGTTGATAAAGCGGATAAGTTTGAGCCGGTGATTAACGACAATTATAAAGCCCTGGCCAGACATTATGGCTGTGCGTTAATGCCGACCCGACCACGCAAACCGCAGGATAAAGGTAAGGTCGAATCCGCTGTACTGATTGTTGAGCGCTGGGTATTAGCCCGGCTGCGCCATCAGGTGTTTTACTCACTGGCTGCGTTAAATCAGGCTATCCGCGCACTGAATACTGAACTTAACCAGCGACCAATGAAGCATTACAACGGTGCCAGCCGTGAGCAGTTGTTTAAATTACTGGACGAACCCGCCCTGCAACCCCTGCCGCCTTATGCCTATGAGTACACCGATTATCGCATTGCGAAAGTCGCCAAAGATTACCACGTACAGTACGACAATCACTGGTACTCGGTGCCACACCGTTTAGTGGGTGAGCGGGTTGAAATCAGTGCCACGCAAACACTGGTTAAGGTTTACCATCAGACCAAATGTGTCGCCCAGCACCCCCGCAGCCATAATGCGTACAGACACAGTACGGACGTGGCGCATATGCCAGAAAACCATGCCGCCTATCAGGAGTGGAACCCCGAGCGTATTCGCAGCTGGGCCACGCATATTGGCTCCAATACCCTGGCGGTGGTATTAGCCGTTGAGCGCAGTAAAGACCATCTGGTTCAGGCACAGCGCGCCAGCCTTGCACTACTGAGCGAGCAAAAGCGCTACGGCAGTGACCGGCTGGAAAACGCCTGCGCACTCGCTCTCAGCCGCCAGCTACCTTATATACCGGTCATCAAAAAGCTGCTTAAAAACGGCGAAGATATGCGCTGGCAACCTGATGAAACCAACACACTTATCCCTGGCGTTCACATCAACATCCGTGGTTCAAAATACTACCAATAAGGACAACACCAATGGACGCACTACTTATCCAACTACGCCAGCTTAAGCTGGCCGCCATGGCCAATGCGCTGGAGCAACAGCGCCTTGCACCACACACATACGCAGAGCTGAGCTTCGATGAACGACTGGGGTTACTGGTCGAGCAAGAACACCTGGCGCGGGATAACACCCGCTTACAACGCTTGCGCAAACAGGCTAATCTGCGCCTCAAAGCGACACCGGAAGGCTTACGCTATCCGGCAAAGCGCGGCTTACGCGCTGAGCAAATTACCCCGCTGCTGCAAGGTCATCACCTGACGTATCATCAGAATATCCTAATAACCGGCCCCACTGGCAGCGGTAAAACGTATCTTGCTTGCGCCTTAGGTGAGCAAGCTTGCCGTCAGAATAAACGTGTCCTGTATTACCGCTTAGGCCGGTTACTGGAGAGCCTGAAAATGGGACATGCCGATGGCAGCTATCTGAAGCAACTGGTACAGCTACAAAAGGTGGATATGTTGATCCTGGATGATTGGGGCCTTGAGGGATTTAAAGGTAAGCAAGTCAGCGATTTACTGGACGTAATTGAAGATCGCTACGAGCAACGCAGCACGATCATCGTCAGTCAATTACCGGTCTCAGAATGGTACGGCCTGATGGATAACCCGACCGTTGCAGATGCGCTATTAGACAGAGTGATCCACAACGCCCACCGACTGGAATTAACAGGTGAGTCACAACGTAAAAAAACACTGGTTCAGGGTGAAGAAGTCGGGTAAAAAGAGAGGATAAACGAAGGTCAGATCATGCTGGCCGGATCACACCGAAACGCCTGGCCGGATGAAACCGGAACAGGTGGCCGGACAAACCGAAATACGCAGATAATTATTTTCAATAAACGGCATAACTGTATCTCGCAGAAAGGCCATATGCCCTTTGGCATTGCCTGTTTCCTTCTTCCATGCTTTAGCTGAGGGATCCCCACAAAATTTCCATTTATACAATCAGCTATCAGCCTGTTT
>NZ_DAINOE010000178.1:0-2717 GCF_036735525.1 Arsukibacterium sp.
GACAGCGCAGCATTACTGCACCGGGTGATTGACTTTGTTGATATCGATTCCGATAAATGGCAACAGTACGCTGACAAAGCCAGCGGTCTTAAACGTTGGTTTTATAATCGGGAGGCGCGTTTACTGCAGCAATATGAAATTGCCATCTGCCAACGCTTTAATGCCAGCCTCTTTGTCTCTGAAGATGAAGCCAATGCCTTTCGTCAGCTGTTACCTGCCGAATTGCAACCCAAAGTACATAGCCTGTTAAACGGTGTTGACACGGCCTTTTTTAATCCTGCCCTGACAACAGCGTCAGTAAGCCTGCCGCAGCACTATATTGTGTTTACCGGCGCTATGGATTATTGGGCCAACGTAGATGCGGTATGCTGGTTTTGTCAGCACGTCTGGCCCCGCCTGAAACAATTACAGCCAGAACTGCATTTTTTAATCGTAGGAGGTAAACCCAGTCCTGCGGTGCGGGCACTGGCTCAGCAGCCTGGTGTGGTCGTTACTGGCCGGGTTGAGGATATAAGGCCCTATATCCAGCAGGCTTGCTTTGCTGTGGCACCCATACTGATTGCCCGAGGCATTCAGAATAAAGTATTGGAAGCTATGGCCATGAATAAAGCTGTTGTCTGCAGTGCTATGGCTATGGAAGGGATCAATGCGCCAGCAAACACAAGCACCCTTATTGCCGATGGCGCTGAGGCTTTTAGTGAGGCGTGCCTTCATTTATTACAACAGCCTGTTGACCGCTGTGATAATCGCCAGTGGATCCTGGATAACTTTACCTGGCCACATACGCTGGCAAAACTGACGCAATATCTGGATGGAGTGGCTAGCCAATGACACCTAACCGCACCATCAGTAGTTTGCTTATTTTTACCTTACTCAGTATGGCTTATTTAGGCTTATATATTGATACCTGGCTTGATATGGAGCGGGTATGGCGCAGTTCTGCTACCTACAACCATTGTTATCTTATTTTACCTATTAGTTTGTATTTCTTTTTTAAAGCCAAGCAATTTCCGGACACTGCCCCCCTACCTTCGGTTTGGATCTGGTGTCCGGCGATTAGCCTGGTGTTAGTCCAGTTATTCTGGTTTGCCGGTTTTGCCTTAGATATTGCCTTATTTAAACATCTGGCGGCAGTACTGACGTTGCAGGCGATACTTTGGCTGCTTCTGGGCAACGAAAATAGTCGTAAACATTGCTTTGCCATTGCCTATCTGATTTTTCTGGTGCCCTTTGGTGAGGAACTCTCGCCATTATTGCAAAATATTACCGCTGACATGACAGTAGCTATGCTTCATCTGGTGAATATCCCGGTGTACCGCGAAGGCCTGTTTTTAGCAACGCCTGTTGGCTTATTTGAAGTGGCGGAAGCCTGCTCAGGCCTCAGATTTTTAATAGCGTCTATGGCCACATCGGTGTTATTTGCTTATCTGCATTTTAACCGCTTTTATAAACAAGTAATTTTAGTTTTGTTTATGGCCATCATGTCTATTTTGGCTAATGGTGTCAGAGCTTTTATGCTGGTGTATATTGGCGAAAAATCTGAAATGAGGCTCGGCTTTGGTGCCGATCATTACCTTTATGGCTGGCTGTTTTTTGCAGTGGTACTGTTAGCAGGTTTTTGGATAGGCTCACGCTTTTCAGATCCCGCGTTAAAACTATCTCAAAATGTCAGGCAGTCTTTTGTGTTTCCTGGCTATCAAAAGGTAATAGCTACAGCAGCAATAGCCTTGTTACTTGGCGCCAGCTACCGCTTATCCTTAGATCTGATATCGCCACCAGCTCAACCGCTGCAACTGGCCAAAACCAATGCGGCGGATATTAATCAAAGCAACTGGGGCATCCGTTTTCCATTGAGCCTGGCTGAATACTATGCGCAACCTGACAGTAATATTGAGTATTTTGCTGCCTGCTACGCCAATAAACAGCAGGATGGCAAATTAATTGGTTGGGGAAGCCGCTTGTACAATACCCAGCACTGGCAGGTCAATAAACGGATCGACACTGAGCAGGGCACAATATTACAGTTGCGCAGTTTAAGCGGCCAACATCGCACTGTATTGTACTGGTATCAGGTGGGCGAGCATCGCAGCACCTCACAATGGCGCACAAAACTGTATCAGGCGGCTTATTTTATCCGTCAGCAACAGTCCGGTGCCTGGGTATTTGCCGTTTCAATTGAGTCTGAAGCTGATGCCCAGACGATAAGCTTGTTAACGCAGGCGGCCGCTTTTGCCAAAGAGGTTAGGTTGCTTGAGGAAGCGGCAAAATGACGACTGAGGCTAAACCGGTTCATATCGTCCATTTACTCTGGCACTTTAGTACCGGTGGTCTGGAGAACGGTGTGGTCAATCTGATTAACCAGCTGCCTACTTCGCAATTTCGGCACAGTATTGTCAGCCTGACTGGTCATGATGCGGAATTTGTTAAAAGAATAACCACAGATAGTGTCGCCCTATACTGCCTGGATAAAAAAGCCGGCCATGATTGGGGCACCTTCAGCCGGCTTAACCAGCTGTTAAAACAACTTCAGCCTGATGTGTTGCACAGCCGTAATCTGGCTACACTCGAGTTACAGCTGGTTGGCTGGTGGCGAAAAGTCCCGCTACGTATTCACGGTGAACATGGCTGGGATGCTAATGATATTGGTGGTGTTAACAAAAAGAACCGTCTGATAAAACGTCTGTTCAAAGTCTTTGTGCATCAGTTTGTTTGCTTAT
>NZ_DAINOE010000179.1:0-2698 GCF_036735525.1 Arsukibacterium sp.
TTTTTGGCAGGAACGCCAGCGTAAATATACCCGCTTTCCACCACTGTATTTGCCGGGAAAGGCCCAATTGGCTTGAATATCCTGATAATAGTGTTCCAGTTGCTGTAAAAATTCAGTTTTACTGGGGCAAATGTTTTGCTGCACCCACGCTTTCATTGCCGCTACCGCTATCAGTGATTCTTTTTCATCATAGCCGCTATTGAGTTCGTATCTGGCTTGTTGATCAAGTGCGGCTAAGGCACGGCTTTTCCAGGCAGGTTGCTGCATCGTTACGACATCATTTTCTTCGGTAAATAAACCATAGTGCAACTGGCAATTTTTTTACAGCGAAAAATTCTAATCATCTGCTTCATATCTAACCTAGATATATTATTCCGTAAGAACCCGGCATTTAACAATATGCAGCGAATAAGGCGTAATCTCTACTTCCACTCTCTTTTTTTCTTTTACTGATGAAGAAAGGCATCTGGCATGCGCCTTGAAAGCATAGTGAGCTGCAGCCTTTTCAAAAAAATGAAGCCGGTAAAGCCCGTCATCAGGATTGAACTGCATTGTCGTTAGGGTCAGCTGTTCAATAAGAACAACAGGGCTATTGACTGCGGTGCTAGCAGAGGTAACAGCAACACTAGAAAACATAACAGGTAATGCCAGTATCTTGATAAAGGTAATCATCTTTCGCTATCCACTCTTTAAGCTTTTGTTTTGTATCTGTCACTATGCAAGGCTTTCATAATAAAATATATCGTTTATGCTAAAGATCCGTGACATTCTATGTGAATTGGCTCAATGACGACATTACACCTCATCACGTCTCTGCTTATCCTGTTTTCAGCCTTTAGTTCAGCTAATAGTTCAGCTGATAGTTCAGCTGAGTTTTCACCTCATCCGGCTTGTTTAGATGTTTATCAACGTCACACCGTTATCAACGGCTTAGTTCAGGCTTCGCTACCACTGACTGATTGCCAGGCAGCAAGCGACCTGTCCATCCCCTATGATTATCTGGGGTTCCTCACTTATGACCGGCCGCGTGATGCCGCTGGCACACCGGCTGGCTCAGTGGGCTATCAGCGTATTGCCGGAGCTGTTGACGAGGTGTTATACGCATTACGTGTAAATGAAGGGGGGAATAGCGTAGCCACCGAACTGTTAGTCGGTCAGGAGCGAGCTACCGACGCTGGCACAACACTTTTTAATGCCAGAATTCATGGCCTGAACAGCGAGTGTGATGGGCTAATGGATGCCTGGACCGAGCCATCTGAGCGAATTCATATCATGTTGAACTTGTCTGCAACCACAGTTTTGCAAGCCCTGGTCGCTCCCGATGCCCAGCCATCCAGTGCCGCGCGCGACAACGTGACACTGCAAACCTTGTTCAGTACTGAGCAGTTAACTGCCGTTGAACTTGCGGGGCATTCATGTCTTGGCTATGCCGGGTACGAGCTGGACCCTGAGCGGCTGCAATGGCGTTTGCACAGTTTACGCCTTGATATTACAGATGACGCCGCTGAAGCTGCACTGAGCGCACTGGGTGCCCTGGTCCCCGCTCTGGTAACAGAGGGCGTCGCTATGCTACTTGGCGACAATTTAACCGCGGCGCGCACAGCACTACTCGATGCCAAAGTACTGGTAGAGCAGCCCTGCGACAATGTATTGATTCGCGCCGCAGAACAAAGCGAACCTCAGCTGGCTCTGGAATTGCTGGGCGGTTGTTTAGCGGCTCCGGCTGCAACCAGCACTCATATGCAAGTGGTATTAGCCATGGCACAAATTTCAATAGCTGCCGCTAACCTGACCGATGCCAATCGCTATCTTGCGTTACTAAAAGATATGCTTGAGGCAAACCTTGAATCTGGACAATAAATACCATCACCTTTGCCAAAACCTTACAGGTAACGATACCGTTATTAAATATGACGAGCCAGGCTTAGCAATTGCATTCTAAAATATTTAGCGCTGCAACTATAAAATATTCGCTTTGTGTACTTAAATTAAATGGCAATCCAATTTATGCTGCTTACATCACACTATGTCTGCAAGTGCATTGATATGAACGCTCATGAAATAGATTTTAAGGTTATCGTCACCCTGCTTATAGCCGCGATGAGCGCTGTTTTTTTGCCCGTTGCAGCACAAACTTCGGCACAGCAGTTTGCACATATATACTCCTCCAGCAATGGCGTTTCCCTGGTTTACAACGATGGGCGCTTTGGATTGCTTAATGACGCAGGCGAGCTGTTATTGCCAATAAACTACCAACGTATCGAACCGTTTTCAACAGCCGGTACTGCCGCCGCAGTTAGCTATAATCCCGGCATTACAGATGACAGTCTAAATACCTGGGGCGTCATTGATCGTACCGGCCGGACCTTAGTGCCTTTTAACAATATGTATACCAGCGTATTGAGCGGTGGCAGTATTTCAATAATAGATAGAAACGGCAAAAGGCATCTACTTGATCAAGAGGGCAAGCCCTACATTGTGCCTGCTGGCTTTGTGGACGCCAGTGCTACAGACTCGAAAGAGAAAATGATTATCACAAACGCTGACGGCCAGAAAACGCTGGCTACCCATGATGGTAAAGCTGTTATCCCCGGCCTTTACGACGAAATCGTCTATTACTCTGATATTTCCATTGTCACCGCATCAGGGCAAGATCACGAACACTTTTCAACCAATCAAAGCTGGTAGTTGACCCAAA
>NZ_DAINOE010000180.1:0-2670 GCF_036735525.1 Arsukibacterium sp.
TTGTTTATGGGTTGCTCAGAATAATTTTAGCACTAAAATCAGATTGATTTATCAGAATGATAAGTGAGATTAATGATGACGAAATCTATTTAGATGTAATAATCATACCTCTTGTCTGTCTTGAGCAAATTAAAAAATAGTAATTCAGGTATTGTTATTGGATTTGCAAAAAATATACATTTTGCTAAATATAAATAACAACATCAGCAGCAGGAGGCATTGCTATGGCCAGGCCATTAAGGATTGAATTTGCAGGGGCGTTTTATCATGTCATGGCGCGAGGTAATGATAAAAAAGACATTTTTTTAACCAAAAACGACTATTTGCGCTTTTTAGACATATTAGCAAATGTCTGTCAGCGCCATTTTTGGCGGGTGCATGCGTATTGCTTAATGCATGCGTATTGCTTAATGGGTAATCATTACCATCTGTTGCTTCAAACGCCGTTACCTAATTTATCCAAAGGCATGCAGCAACTTAATGGCACTTTTACGCAATACATCAACCGTCGTTATCAGCGTTGTGGTCATGTTTTTCAGGGGCGTTTTGTCAGCAGGTTAGTGGATACGGAGCTTTATTACAAAACGTTGTTGCGTTACGTGCTGCAAAACCCCGTTGCGGCAGCATTAGTTAATGATGCAAAGGATTACACCTGGTCTAGTTATCATGCTACCTCGCTTAAGGTGTCCACGCCGGATTGGTTAGTCGTACCTGAGGTGTTGTCGCACTTTCACCAAGATACCAATAAAGCTGTGCAAGCCTTTAGCGGCTGTATGACCGAGTTTGACTCTACTGATATCTGGCAAAACCTGACCAACCAAATTTTTCTTGGTGATGCTGATTTTGCCGCCAGGCAATTAGCAAAGGTACCGGTTAATACTTCTATCAACGATATCCCCTTGGCGCAACTAAAGCCCATACCGCTCAGCTTAGAACAATATCAGCAGTTATATCCGGATCTGGATGATGCCATAACCAAGGCTTTTGCGTCTGGTTGTTACAGTATGACTGAGCTGGCAAGCTATTTTGGCTTACATGTATCGACGGTCAGACGAAAAATTGCAAAAAGCAAGGCCTGACCCCCGAGGTGTTTGCTAGAATGGGGGCGTTTTGTGGCTTAGAGTGGCTGAGTGTATAAATCATGACAATTACCCCATTGGCGTTTCCGGAGTTGTATTTAATTACGCCACTCATTCATAGTGATGCGCGCGGCAGCTTTACTGAGCTTATTCGTGAGCCGCAGCTGCGTGAGCTTAGCGGCCTGCCGCTGCATTTTATGCAGGACAACGAGTCTGAGTCTGCCTTTGGTGTTTTGCGCGGGCTGCATTTTCAGCGCCCCCCCTTTGCCCAGTCAAAATTAGTGCGGGTAGTGCAGGGCAGGGTGCTGGATGTGGTGGTGGATATTCGCCATGGCAGCCCACGTTTTGGCCAGTCGCTGGCGGTTGAGTTGTGCGCCGACAACAAACAACAGCTGTTTATACCGCGCGGTTTTGCCCATGGTTTTCTGGTGTTATCCAACACCGCTTTAGTGCAATACAAAGTAGATAACTCCTACAGCCCGGCGCATGATGCCGGTTTGGCCTTTGACGATCCGGCCTTAAACATTCACTGGCCAGTCGCCGGGCAAGCGCTGCTGCTCTCGGCAAAAGATCAGCAACAGCCCCGCCTGAGCGAGCTTAACAGTGGCTTTCATTTTGGTGATGATTACTATGGCTGATGTCAGCAGGCAGAGTGCAACTCAGCCGCAGCTAAAGGTATTGCTGCTCGGCGCCAATGGCCAGCTGGGCCAGTCTGTGCTGGCCCTGCAATCTGCGTTTCCTCACTTATTGATTACTGCCTTAAGCCGGGCACAGCTGGATATGTGCAACAGCACAGCATTAGCAGAACATCTGGCACAGCATCATTATCAGTACATTATTAACTGCGCCGCCTATACCGCAGTGGATAAAGCCGAAGCCGAGCCAGAACTGGCCATGGCCATTAACCATCATGCACTGGCACAACTGGCCGGCTTGTGTCAGCAGTACCATATTGGTTTAGTGCATATCAGCAGCGACTATGTGTTTAACGGCCAGCAAGCCTCACCTTATACCGAGCAGCAACCCAGCCAACCTCTGAATATCTATGGTCAGAGCAAGGCGGCGGGTGAGCAGGCTTTATTAAAACAATTTGCTGAGCCAAGCGGGCAGGGCGCAGCCATTATTTTACGCAGCAGTTGGTTGTACTCCGAGTGTGGCAATAATTTTGTCAAAACGATGCTCAGGCTAAGCGCTAGCCATAACCAAGTGCGCGTGGTGGCCGATCAGATTGGCAGCCCGACCTACGCCGCCGATTTAGCTTTAGCCATCTTACAGTTGCTAAGCCGCAACGACTTTATGCAGCGCTTTAACAGCGCTAAAGTGTATCATTATTGCAATCAGGGCCTGGCCAGCTGGTACGACTTAGCCCAGGCCGTGTTTGACATCAGCGGCAGCCCATGTCAGGTACAGGCGATCAGCAGCGCCGAGTACCCAACTGCAGCCAGGCGGCCGGCCTTTAGCGTGCTTAGCACCCAGGCCATTCGTCAGGATTTAGCGCTAAGCATACCCCATTGGCGACACAGCCTGGCCCGCTGTTTACAACACCTGAAAGGACATCATGAGTAAGGTTTTTTTTATCACCGGCGGTGCT
>NZ_DAINOE010000181.1:0-2637 GCF_036735525.1 Arsukibacterium sp.
AGTAATATTCTGTTTCACTGGTAGCAGGTCAGTACCATTATCCAGCAAAGGCGTTGCCTTTTTAAACGGCGCAATCAGTTTATTTTTTTATTAATAAGGGCACTTTAAGTACCTATATTTCATTAATTATAAACCGCAATACGCCGCCAACGTGTATCTCGTGCGAAAAAGGGCGTTTGTTCGGCGACAATTAGGATGACCGGTTGACGACAATTATCTTGGCCGGTTGGGTGTCACACTAAGTACCTTGTTTTCTGTTCGGAGCGCAAGGTGCCAGGACAACACATCACCCACCGACAAGAGGAGCTGTATATGCAGCATCGCCAACAAGGCATGACCCAACAAATCGCGGCCGCGAAGTCTGCCATTTCTACCCGCACTGCAAGGCGTATTGAGCAGTCAAACACCGTACCCCGCGCTAAACCTGACAGAGATTGGCGGACTCGTGAAGATCCGCTCGAAGCCGTATGGGAAACCGAGCTTGTTGTTCTGCTCAACGCTAAACCAGAGCTGACGCCAATTACTCTGCTTGAACATCTGCAGGAGCACTACCCAAACCAATATGATCAGCGCGTGCTCAGAACCTTGCAACGCCGCGTCAAACAATACAAAGCCCTGCATGGTCCTGAGAAGGATGTGATCTTCCGCCAACAAGCCGCCATTGGGTTGCAAGGCTTTTCGGATTTTACCCATCCGGATAGTCCGATCACGATAAAGCTGCAGCCGTTTGCACATTTGCTTTATCAGTTTCGCCTTGCCTATAGCGGTTGGCGTTCAATCACCGTGGTTCAGGGCGGTGAGAGTTATTCCGCACTGTCTGGCGGCTTACAGCGGGCATTAATGCAAGCTGGAGGCTGTCCGGTCGAACACCGTACAGATAGCCTTAGTGCGGCCAGAAACAACAAGCAAAATGTCTGGACTGATGCTTACCAGGACTTATGCGAGCATTACAACATGACGCCAACACGCAACAATCTTGGGCAATCACATGAGAATGGTGTGGTGGAGTGCGCTAATAGCTCGTTCAAGCGCCGTCTGGCACAACATCTGACGCTTCGGGGTCATCACGATTTTGACAGTATTGCCGATTATCAGGCGTTTATTGACAAGGTGGTCGATAAACTCAATCAACGATCTCGCGGCCGGTTTATCGAAGAGCGGCAAGTGTTGCAGTCCTTGCCGGAGCATAGCGCGGTGGATTACCAGTTGCTCAGCCTCAAAGTGACCCGAAGCGCAACCATTGAAGTGCGCCGCGTGGTGTACAGCGTGCCGTCACGCCTGATTGGCGAACGGGTTCAGATCCGGCTTTATCATGATAAATTGATGCTTTATGTGGGACAGCAGGCGGCCTTAACACTGGCTCGCATCTACCCGAAACCTGGTGAAAGCCGGGCTCGCTGTATCAATTACAAGCACATCATCCGCTCACTGGCCGCCAAACCGCAGGCGTTCCGTTATTCGCAGCTGCGCGATGATATCTTACCTGACGACAACTACCGGCAGCTGTGGTTGCTCGTCGATCAAGGCATGCCACAGCGCGAAGCCTGTAAATGGATAGTCACCGTGCTGTGGCTGGCCTATGAATATGACAGTCAACAAGAATTAGGCGAGTCCTTATTGCAAGAGGCTCAGTCTGGCCACTTTGCCAGCATTAAAACCATTCAGGAACGCTTCTTTACGCCGCAGCAAACGCCCATAGTCCAAGGCGGGCAGCACAGCCTGCAAAGCTATGATGAGCTGTTAAGTTCATTAAAGAGTCAGACGATCCCGACAGAGGAGGTGCTATTTTGACATCCTCCGTTGCATTGTTACTCAAAGAATTAAGGCTACCGGCCTTTGTCAGACACCACGAGCGCTTGTGGCAAACCGCCGTTGAAAAAGGCTGGTCCCATAGCGACTATCTGGCGGCCTTGTGTGAATACGAAATCTCAGAGCGCTTTACCAGACGGACGCAAAACTGGGTGCGCGAAGCAGGTCTTGCGAGTGGAAAAACCTTTACGTCACTGGACAACAAAGTGCTGAGCCAGATAAACCAAGGAGTCTTGGCCAGACTGAGTCAGGATCTGAGCTGGGCCCAGCATGCCGATAATATCCTGCTGATTGGCCCCAGTGGCACGGGTAAAACCCATATTGCCAGTGCGTTAGGTTATCAGCTGATTGAACAAGGCATTCGCTGCAAATTGTTTCCGGCGATAGCGTTGGTGCAGCAGTTACAGCAAGCCAAACGAGAATTAACGCTGATGAGTGAAATGAGCAAACTGGATAAATATCAGGTGATCATCATCGATGATATTGGCTACGTGAAAAAAACGGACGCCGAAACCCAGGTGCTGTTTGAATTTATTGCCCATCGTTATGAAAGTGGCAGCCTGATCATCACAGCGAATCAACCGTTTAGCGCCTGGGATCAGATCTTCCCAGACAGCATGATGACGGTAGCGGCAATAGACAGGCTGATCCATCACGCGACAATTATCGAGTTAGAAGGAGAAAGTTATCGAAAACAGCATCAATTAAAACAGGCAGGAATTAGAAAAAACGAGAAAACCTAAGCGGCCATCATAATTGACGCGAACCGGCCAAGATAGTTGACGCCGAACACGCTAACCTCATATTCAGCAAAAGTCCTGTTTTAGA
>NZ_DAINOE010000182.1:0-2553 GCF_036735525.1 Arsukibacterium sp.
TGGCGGAGTAGATTCGAGCGCCGTGGTTGCACTAATGTCGAAACATTCGTCGCAGCCGGTAAAAACCTATGCAATTGGTTTTGATACCGGCAGTGCTGGCCAATTTTACAATGAACTGCCTTACGCCCGCGCCGTAGCGGAACAATTTGGCACCCTGCATAAAGAAATCCTGGTTAAACCCGATGTCGTCAGTTTACTGCCCAAACTATTATGGCATCTGGATGAGCCGGTTGCCGACAGTGCTTTTATCACGACCTACCTGGTTTCTGAGTTTGCCCATAAAGATGTGACGGTGATTTTATCCGGTGTTGGCGGCGATGAGTTATTTGGTGGCTACCGGCGGTATCAGGGTGAACATTATTTACAAAAGTACCAGAAAATCCCCGCCTGGTTACGACAAAAGCTGATCAGCCCGCTTGCAAATAAACTACCCAGTGATCGCCATTCTAAATGGCTAAATACACTAAGATTAACTAAAGCCTTTGTGCAAAGTGCCGAGCTGGCAGAAGATCAGCGCTATCTGCGATACATGCAGGTATTCAGCGAGCAGCAAAGTCAGCAATTAATGCAACAGCCACCGGTTGGACCAAATCTGGTGCAGCAACGCTACCAACTGAGCAGTGCAGAACAGAGTTTATGGCGTATGTTTGATACAGACCGGCAAACACAGCTAGCTGACGATTTATTGTTACTCACAGATAAAATGACCATGGCGACATCGCTGGAATGTCGAGTCCCTTTTTTAGACCATCAATTGGTCGAGCTGGCGGTTAAGATACCGCAGCAACTGGTCATGAAAAATGGCCGTTTAAAGCACCTGTTAAAAGAAGCCTTGAGCGATATTTTACCAGGCAGTATTCTGGACAGGCCAAAGCGTGGTTTTGGTGCACCACTGGGCGCCTGGTTAAAACAGGAGTTAGCAAGCTTACTGGCGTTTTTTGTCAATCAGCAACGTATTGAGCAACGGGGTTTACTAAGCTGGCCGTTGATTGCACAAACACTGGCGTTACATCAATCCGGGCAGGAAGATCACACCGATCATCTGCTGGCCTTATTAAATCTGGAGATTTGGTGCCAGTTGTACCTCGATGGACAAAGCGCTGAGCAAATCAGTGAGACAATCAGGAAGTCGATATGAAAATTTTATATGTTTGCCACCGCTTTCCGTTTCCTCCTAAAAGAGGCGGCAAAATCCGGCCTTTTAATATGATCCGTCATTTTCATCAGCAAGGCCATCAGGTATATGTAGCCTCGTTGGCCCGAAACGAAGCAGAAGCAGCTGAGGGAACAGGCATTGAGCGTTACTGCGAGCAGTATTATGCAGCTGTGGTATCCGAACCCTGGCAGTTCTGCCGCATGATACTGCGTCTACCAGTGTTAACGCCCTCTTCTATGGGGTACTTTTACAGCCGCGACTTACAGCGTCATATCAATCAACTGCTGAAACAACATCAGTTCGATCTGATTTTTGTGCACTGCTCCTCAGTAGCGCAATACGTTGCGCATATTAAGGATACACCTAAATTATTAGATTTTGGCGATATGGATTCGCAAAAATGGTTAGCATACCGCGCCTTTAAACCCTTTCCACTGAGTCTTGGCTACTGGCTGGAAGGGCAAAAAATGCTCAGAGCAGAGAAACAACTGGCTCATCAGTTTGACCTTTGCAGCACCACCACTAAGGCTGAACTGGCTACGTTACAAAGTTACCAGACGCATGTGCCAACAGCCTGGTTTCCTAATGGCGTTGATTCCGATTATTTTAAACCTGGTCAGCAGGACTATGACAACCATAGTATTTCTTTTATTGGCCGCATGGATTACTACCCAAACCAGGAGGCAATGCTGCAATTTTGCCAGCACACCTTGCCATTAATTAAGCTGCAAGTGCCTGATGTTAAGCTTTATATTGTTGGCGCCGAGCCCAGCAAAGCCATTCGTGAGCTGGCGAATATACCGGGCGTTATTGTCACGGGCTCAGTAGATGATGTCCGGCCCTTTATTATCAATACTGCTGCCATGGTAGCACCGCTAAATATTGCCAGGGGCACCCAAAACAAAATCTTAGAGGCCATGGCAATGGCTGTACCGGTAGTGTGCAGCAGTCAGGCTGCCGGAGGCATAGACGCGGTGGCTGGCCGGCATTTTCTGATTGCAGACACGCCTTCACAGTATGCACAGGAATTATGCCGGCTGATGCTGGAGCCCGAGTTAAGGCAGCAATTGTCTCAAGCCGGCCGCGAACGCATGCTCACTCATCATCAATGGCATTTATCAATGCAGCAGTTAGACAGCATAGTGCAGCAATGCCTAAACTTATTTCAGGAAACCCAACAGACACAACGGGACGTGCAATTATGAATATTAGTATTTTTGGTCTGGGCTATGTTGGTGCTGTGTCACTGGCCTGCCTGGCTCGTGATGGCAACACGGTAATTGGCGTAGATATCGACTCGGTAAAACTACAATTAATTATGGATGGCCAATCTCCGGTTATCGAAGAGGGCATGCCTGAATTGATGGCGGCTATGGCAGCAAGTGGCCGGGTACGGG
>NZ_DAINOE010000183.1:0-2528 GCF_036735525.1 Arsukibacterium sp.
GCCACAATTCGATTGGTGCGCCTTTCGCTTTCCATAATCAACCGATACACGTCGGCTACTTTCGGTCGCTCTTCGGTCAGTAACGCGTGCTGCTGCTCAGTATCTTGCAGCTGATGCACCTGCACCTCCTGCTCAAATTGTTCATCAGTCTGTGATTTGACTTTATGCCTGATCGGCCCTGCCGCCATGAAAATGATTTTCTGATGACCATCTTGTCTGTCTGGCGTTGCCGTTAGACCCAGCACATATTTCGCTCGAACCTCGTTTAACACCATTTCAAAGCGCGGGGCAGAAACATGATGGCATTCGTCCACTATAACGTGGCCATAATCCTGTACCAACGGCAGAATGGTGTTGTCCTTCAGGTTGATTAAGCTTTGATAGGTTGCAATATCAATAACGCCAGTGGGCTTTCTCTTGCCACCAGCGATCACACCAATTTCAGTTTCAGGTAGAAATGAGCGTAGACGCTCCTGCCATTGCTCCAGCAACTGACGGCTATGTACCAGAATTAAAGTATTTACTTTACGCTTCGCGATAATACCAATCGCCGTTACGGTTTTGCCAAATGCCGTAGGGGCATGCAAAGTACCCGTATCGTGTTTGGTCATCTCCTTAACTGCAATTTTCTGGTTTGGTCTAAGCGTCATCAACGGTTTTAGACCAACAAGCTTTTCACCTGTCGTACGCTTGTCATCAATTAACACGGCAATTTTACTCTCAGTGAGCAAAGCAATCGCCTCATCCAGACAGCCCCTTGGCAACGACAGATAGCCTTGCTCAATCTGGGCGCATGAAATAAATCTGGGAATACCATTAGTAGAAAAACGTAGTGCCTGAGTTTTAAAAAATACGGGGTTAGAAAAGCTGGCAAAGCGTTTTAGTCGAGCTGCCAGTAAATTGGGTAGTGTACTCAGCTCAAAATAAACTCGGTCAGCCAGCGTAACTGCCAACTGCGCTGGCGGATTATCCAGGAGCAAGGGACCAGGTTTTGCATTAGCTTCCCAAGGTGGGCGATTGTCAGGCACTTGTTGCTCTTTTTGCAGTGGCGTATTTGAGGATAGCTGGCTGAGTAGTTTGGTTAACTCTTGTTGTTTAAGACGTCTTATTTGCGCCAGGTGCTGCCACTGATCTTTTATCAATTTCAGTTCTGCATCAACAAATGAGCTGTTACCTGCTTGTCTGGCTTCACGCTGCAGCGGTAACGCAATTAAATTGCCAAAACCGCCCTCTGGTAACACATCCTGATTCGGGAATAATCTGTCGTAGGAATCAAATGACAGGTTTGGAAAGATCTCCATAGCTTTATCAAGCAGCGCAAACCCCAGTAATCGAGCCTCACTAGCTGGAACTCTACCTTCAAAAAAAATCCAAAGGTGTGCACCCTGCCCGGAGCGGGATATTTCAATTACGTGGGGGATTTCCAAATCCGCACAGACTTTTGCGATTGCCTTAACTTCGTCTTGCCAATGGCCTTTATCAAAATCGACAGCCAACAAAAAGCAGGTGTTGTCTTGGAGTAACGGATACAAACCAACCACTTGTTGACCCGCCAGATGGCGGTAAATAATCTGATCGTTTAACTCACGGAATTGCCGATGCTGGCAATCCATGCACTTTATACGCGGCTTATTACAAATTCCCTGTACCCACTCGTTGTTACAGGCAACAGAGTAACCTGCCCGCCCTTGTTGGTTTTGCCAACGATTGGCGAAAATATCCTGACGCCCACGGAATAAATTACGAAAAATCGCAACCTTCTGCGTTGGGGTTAAGTTTAAGCTACTATCGTCGGTCGGAGTTAACCTGAGTAAAGATTCCTTGCGAGCCAATAAAGCACTTTTTTCATACTCAATTTCTGCCAATCTAGCATCAATAGTAGCAACACTGTCGAAGCGTTTAGGATCAGCTTGATTTATAGACATGACAGCCAGTCCCCTCAATACTCACAAGCACGCAATATCAGCCGATATGCTGCTGTGTTAGCAATTGAACCATTTTGAGGGCATCAGGCCAAGCTACAGGTTGAGGGTGATACACTAAAGGCCCGATAAATCGTTTATAACGTTCAGCATATTTAGATTCCTCTAACTGGGCCAGACCAAATAGTAACTCTTTGCAGGGATCGGCTTTGAACTCCGGGTGTTGTTCACCAAATTGAACCACGTCAGTCTCGATCACTGCATCGATTAATTGCTTAAATTCTGCCTTATTGTCTAACTCAGTTTTAATCTGATAAAGATCGTAAGCATGGCGTATTAACTGATCGTCATCCTTCCGCTCTGTATAACGGGTTGCAACTGCCGTTCGGCGTAGCAGCGAAACCAGTTTCTCTGCAGCGGTGGAGACAAGAGAAACACAAGCAAACCGCTCAACCTCTGGTACCTTATTTATGACATCAGAATAAAACGAACTGACCGGATGGTAAGTGGCAGGCTGTAATAGCTCAGACTCGGTCAATTCTAATTGAATATGCGCCCGTAGTGCGTCACTGGAAGGGAATGCATTAGGATAATTTAGCAGTAATT
>NZ_DAINOE010000184.1:0-1329 GCF_036735525.1 Arsukibacterium sp.
ATGCAGTTGGCTAACCAGCTGGGCTTAACGCCGCGTGCCTTAAAGCTGGATTTAGACGACTTAAAAAACCTACGAACACCCTGCATTTTGCACTGGGAAATGAACCATTTTGTGGTGCTAAAAAAGTGCATCGCAAGGGTTGCGTGATTGACGGCATTATGGCCATTACCGTGCTGATTATGATGTATCTCTATAGCCCGCAGTTAGTAAGCGTTCATTTTAGGACGTATTGACGCCTTGCAGATTTATGCCAACCAACCTACACGTCTTTCATGATCTGTACCAGTCCTGGTGGCATTTTCCACTGGCGATTATCGTCACTGACCACCATCACTGATTTCTTGTTGATTTTGATAACCACGCCGAACACTTGACCTTCCTTAGCTTTGAAGTGCACTTTTTGGCCTAAGCGTAACTGACTCAGGACATTAATATCGTTTTGCAAACGCAAGTACTCAATCCGTTTCCAGATAAGCTCGTGCAAGTCGTGTAATTCGTCTAAGGTTAGGTCTTCTATGCGCATATCGCCTCCGTCTGGAGGCTATTCTACCGAAGTGACGGGTAAAGCAAAGAGGTCAGAGCGTAGCGGATTGTCGGCGAACTTGGATTTCCAATACCGTGGTGTCAGCTCATGTACCAAACTGGCAGGATGCTGACTAATACGCAGCAGCACATCGGTCAGATAGTCGTTCACATTGATATCATGCAAGCGGCAGGTGACTATCAGGCTTTGAATAACGCCAACATGCTCAGCACCGATTTCGGTCCAACAGAACAGCCAATTTCTTCTACCCATAGGAATGGGCCTGAGCGCTCGCTCCAGATGGTTCGTATCCAGTGGTACAGCAGGGTCTTCAAGGAATACCCGCAGTGCCATTTCTTTGCTTTTTACATAGCCAATCGCTTTATAGAGGGGGTCTTTGGGCAGCAGCGTCAGGTTATGCAGGGTGTCATCACACCACTTAAAGAAGCGGTCAACCACCGGTTTGCTGTGCGTAAGCCGGTATTGGCGTTTTTTGTCATCGGTCAGTTTTTTGTTTCGGATAGTCTCTTCTATCTCATACAGCTTAGCTATCAGGCTTATTGCTTCTTTGGCCTGTTGTGGCCAGCTGTTTTCGGCTTCAATAAATTGCCGGCGACTGTGCACCCAACACTGGGCATGGGTTAAGCCCTCATTGGCTTTGATATAACTGGCATAGGCACTGTAGCCATCGCTTAATAAGGTGCCTTTAAAGCGATGTTTTAATATCTCTTCGATATGCTGCCGCCCGCGGCTGGTGGAGAAGGTAAAAACGATTTCATCCTTATCGCCATACACCGGCCAGAAGT
>NZ_DAINOE010000184.1:1339-2527 GCF_036735525.1 Arsukibacterium sp.
GAAGTAACTTTGCTTCATTTTGCCTGGCCCAGCTTTGCCTGCTTTAATGGGCGTCTCGTCCATCGCCAGCACCTGGCTTTGTAAGATGCTGGTCAGCATCGCATCGACAATCGGATACAGTAAATCAATGCCACGTGCCACAATGGTGCCAAGGGTACTGCGGCTTAAGGTAATACCTGCTGCGGCTAAACGCTGGTGTTGGCGATACAGCGGCAAGTGGTATTGGAATTTATCGACCAGCATCCCCACGATAAAGCTCACATCCGCACAGCTTTTATCCAGCACATTAAACGGTGCCTTGCTTGGCAGGATGGCTTCGCTCTCTTTGTGTTTGACGATTTGCCGGTCATAGCGCAGTACTTCGAAGCTCGCCGGGCGCTGCGCTAAGCGGAAGGTGCTTTTCACACCAATCACTTCATATTGGTCCGCCTCTTCACCTTTTAGCTCATCGGGTATCAGCGTAATGATTTTGACTGGCACATTATCGTTAAAACGTAGGCCACTGTCATTGACGCAATCATCCGGACGCTGCTTGCCTTTACGACGGGTGTAGGTGGTGTATTCGGTTTCACCTTCGGGCTGGGTCAACTCTGGCACCATATCGCCCAGCAAGCTTAGCTGCATACCCAATTCCAGGGCACGCTTTTCTGACTTCTGACCAAACAACTGCTTCTCAAACCAGGCTAAGCGTTGTTTGATACCGGCGAAGGACTGGGTCAATGTCGTGAATTTCGCTTGTAGCTCATCCCAGTTTTGCTCAAGTGTGCTGTGCTTTTGCGATAAAGTTGCATGCTGTTTTGATAAGGCTGCGTGCTTTTGCGCCAATTCAGCATGCGCTTGCGCTAAGGTGTCTTTTTGCTGAAGAGCCTCAACCAAGGCTTGCAGGCGCGCGTTTTCACTGGCCAGTTTAGCCAGTGTTTCGGCATCAGTAGCCGCGTGGGGTGAGGATGAAGGCAGTATTTTCATGCTACTGATTATACTGGCTTATCAAGCGCTTGGCTGCCCATAGCGCTTCGCTTGTTTTTGATGAAGTACGGTAATTCCGTCAACGATCATTTGCAGAGTGCAGCCGGTGAGCGATTGGATCCCATTGGGGTGCGGTTTCACCGGAAATTGGCCTTGCTCCAAACGCTTCGCCCAGACACAATAGCCTGAGCTTTCGAAGTACAACACCTTCATCTGGGTTTT
>NZ_DAINOE010000185.1:0-2504 GCF_036735525.1 Arsukibacterium sp.
TATCTGTTGCTTTTAAAGGTTTGCTGAAATAAAAACCCTGATAATGCTGGCAACCTTCTGACTTCAATAATGCTAAGTGCTCAGGGGTTTCAACACCTTCCGCGGTAATGCTTAGCTGCAGCTCTTGGGCTAAATGAATAATGGCTAATGTTAGACGCCGTGCCTTAACATCATCCAGTTTGTTTACAAAACTACGGTCTATTTTCAAAATATCCACCGGGTAGCGATCCAGATAGCTGAGTGATGAATAGCCGGTTCCAAAGTCGTCCAAAGCAATAGTAAAGCCCAGTATTTTTAATTGCTGTAGCTGGTGTTTAAGGCGTGTTGAATTTTCCAGTAATACGCTTTCGGTTATCTCAATAATTAATGCCTCAGCTGGCAGGCTAAACTCAGAGAGTAAGTGGGTAAGGGTATTGGCAAGTTCAGCATTGCTAAAATCAGCAGCGCTAAAATTGATACTCAGTTTAAGTGTAGGGTGTTGTTTTCGCCATTGTTGCAACTGAGCTAAGCCGCTGCGAAGCATATAGTGCGTGAGTTGCGATACAAGACCTTCCTCTTCTAATAACGGAATAAAAATAGCCGGGCTAATATTGCCTTGCTGTGGATGCTGCCAGCGACTCAGTAACTCCAGGCTGAATAACTGACTATGCTGATCGACTATGGGTTGAAATACCGGATAAAAAGCATGCTGCGAAAGTGCCTGGCGGATACCTTGTTGTAATTGGTAGCGCTTACTCAGCTCTGATTGCATAGCGGTATTAAAACACTGAATTTGAAAACCTTGTTGAGTTTTGGCCTGATGCAAGGCGATGTTTACTTGTTGTATCAATAAGTCAGACGATTCGGTATAAGTTTCTGGGTAGCTCATGCCAATACTGGCTGTCAGGTTAAGTTCGGCGATTAATGTACCAGAGCTTTGCGTGAGTTTTTGTAATAAGCTCTCTGCTACTCGCTGTGCGTCGTCTGGTGTGCTATGTGTTAATAACAGCCAAAATTCATCTCCGTTTTGCCGGTAAAGTTGATCATGCGTTTGCAATTGTTGCATCAGTTTCCAGGCAACGGTTTGCAGTATTAAATCACCGGTTTGGTGGCCATAAATGTCGTTTATCAGATGAAACTTGTTTAAGTCGAGCTTCATCAAATAAAAGTGCTGTTGTTTTAGTTGTAAGGCAGCGATGTCTTTGTGTAACTGCCATAAAGTTGGCAGTGCTGTCAGGGTATCTAAATGTTGCGCCAGTTCAGGCTGGCGCATTAATTGGCGTTTTTGTTGTCGCAATAAGCGGCTGCGTTTCACCCTGGCTTCGACAGTCATTAATAAGCGCCAGGTTGCTATCGGTTTATTGATAAATTCATCTCCTGCCAGCCTTACGGCTGCCAGTTTTTCGTCCAGGCTTTCATCAGCTGACATAAATACCAGTGGTGTGTCAATCAGTTCTGAGTGCTGGCGAATAATCTGGCCAAGCTCCAGGCCGTGGCAACCGGGCATATGCAAATCGATCAATATTAGTTCGGGTTGTTCACTTAATATCAATGACAAGGCTTGCTCAGGCTGTTGACAGCAGATCACTTTATAACCGGCCATTTGCAAAACTTGCCGGTAAAATCTCAGCACATCAGTGTCATCATCAACCAACATTACCCGATAAGGGGCATGCTCGGTTTTTTGCAGCATTCCCGCTAACACCTGGCTCAGTTGTTTTGAGCTCACTGGTTTTGCCAGGAAGTGGCTGCTGCCAGCCCGAACAGCCGCTAAGCGGTTTTCAAAAGTATCAAAGGCAGAAATAAACACCACCGGAAAGTTAACCCCCTGCTGCTGTCGAAGTTGTCGCAGGGTGTCCGCGCCGGCAGTCTCTCCTTGCGGAAAAGCCATATCACAGATTGCAGCCAAGGGGTTATGCTCGGCTACTACTGCAGCCAGTAAGCCAATATCAGTTAACGCAATGACTTCAAAACCATCAGCTTCAAGCGCTGGAGTATGGAAGGAGAGTAAATCGGCGTCGTCATCGACAAAAACAATTTTGTACTTTTGTTTGGCTGTAACAGTTTGACTGCTAAGGCTAAATGTATCCGACTCAGGGCTTGCTTGAACATGATTGAGCTCTTCCAGTAAGTCGTGCAACAAAGAATGTGCTTCACTGCTTGGTTTTACTACGTGCTCTGTTAGTTTTAACGCTTTGTGTAAAGCCTGGGCTAATCTTGAAACGTCAGGAAAACCATATATAGCACCAGAGCCGGCCAGCTGATGGCTAATGCGGACTAACTCTTCCCATTTTTGATGATCAGCTTTAACTAGTAAAATCTGCCAGTTTTCCTGCAGAATATCAGCTTTGTGCTTTAAATTTTGCCGGTATTTCACCTGCATAGCGCGCCACTTATTCGTATCCATATGCTTTACGTCCATCATCAAAAATTTTATATGAATCTTGTTAATACAATAGCAGAATGCAGAAAATTTGTTTCGAAATTATATAACTTAACCTGAGATCGGTTTAACGAGCCATGAC
>NZ_DAINOE010000186.1:0-676 GCF_036735525.1 Arsukibacterium sp.
AATCAGCACCAGGGGCAGGCCGTTTATAAATAGAATAATGTCGGGCCGGCGGCTTTGCTTGGGGCCTTTTAAGGTGTATTGGTTAACCGCCAAAAACTCATTGCTGCCGGGGCTGTTTTCCCAGTCAATCAGCTTTACAAAATCGCCGCGGGTTTCGCCGTCTTTTTGGTACTGCACCGGCACACCGCCCAGCAGCAGGTTATGAAAACGTCGGTTGGCGGATAACAGCGCCGGTATGCCCAGCTCTTTTATTTGCGCCCGGGCATCGTTCTGAGCAACCAGGGGAATGGTGGGGTTTAAGCGGGCAATGGCCGCTTTTAGGCGTTCAAGCAGCAAAGGCTGCATGTAATCGGCACGCTCGGCCGCAGGGCCATCAGGGGCAATGTCATAGCCATTAACCGGCGTGTAGCCAATATCGGCTAACCAGCCTAGTACTTCCTGTTCTAATTGGTCTTCTGTCATGGATCGTCCCTAAATCAGCCAACTTGCTGCAAACTATGTTTGATACCTTGTTGTAGCTTTAAAATCAAGTCTTTAGCGTTTACACGTTTATCAGTAATGAATGACGATTTACCCGTGCTATAAGCCACCAAGTGCATCGAGCAACCTTAATTTTAATTCGTCTGAATAATCATCTTCTGCAATTAATGATGTAATCAACATTTGCAGTAAGTCT
>NZ_DAINOE010000186.1:686-1725 GCF_036735525.1 Arsukibacterium sp.
TATCCGCTATAGCATCCACGATATTTTCTAAATCAATCAGGAATCTTGGCACACAATAGTCATAACCATTTAGCATCAGAAAATAGGCTCCCAACGTGACACTTGAGCGCTTATTCCCATCGTTAAATGCGTGAAACTTATTAATGGCAAAAACAAGGTGGGTTAATTTTTCTTCAAATGTCGGGTAATAGTCATCATTCTGAATATGCTGTAAAGCGCTATCGAGCAAACCTATATCCAAAATCCCCGCTCGACCACCGGTATGCTCAATGATCCAATCATGCACATCTATGGCATGAGCAGTGTCAAAATAAAGGATCATCTTCTCCATTGATTAGCGATCCTTTAGTCTTTGCAACACCGCTAACAGCTTGGGATCTGACAATCGCTCTTCCAAGGCTGCACTACGCTCCCCTAAAAATCGTTCATAGTCTGCTTCCGGTACAGCCTGTACGTAAGCTTCTAATTTTTGGTGTAACGCATCACGAAAACCAAGATCTCTGCTTGCCATTCGAACCCGGGCGTCATCAATCATTGGCTTAAGAAACGGACTATTTGCCGCTTCAGCTAACAAGGCATCAGCTTCAGCGCTTTTCAATTTTCGCCCCAAAGCATCTGACTTTTGCCGTATTTGAACGGCCAAGCCGCTTTCAAAACTGGCTAAGGTTCGCAATACCTCGGCATACATGGTGTCACGGGTACTTTCGCCTTCGGCCAGGCGCAAAACCTGTTTGTATTCTTTGGCACACTCGCAAAATACCGCCTGATAAATTTTATCGGTATACAACGCGTATTTGTGGTTTCCCATATCCAGGCAATCACGTAATGCATCAGTAAACTGCTTACGGTAGCTATCTTCTTGAAAAGCGGCAGGCAGGTAATCCTGATCACGCTGATTGATGAATCGGGTTTGACCACCCGCCTTTTCCACCACAACATCAAGCACTATATCAAGCATTCGGCTGCGTATTGCTTTGGCGCGCTCGCTTTCAGTTACAAGCATGGCCATATTAAGCACAGCACGAAAAGAAAACACACC
>NZ_DAINOE010000186.1:1735-2125 GCF_036735525.1 Arsukibacterium sp.
AGGGTGTTTTAGCGCCAATTAAGTCGACGACATTGATGTCGTCGACTTGAGCCATCTTAATGTTTTTTAAAGCTTTACCTTTTAATATTACATAGCCATTAGCTTTAAGTTCTCCTTCATTGCTGGCCAGGTAACGGTCGATGGTACGCTCATCTACATCCAGAATGTCGGCAACATGGCTTTTAAAAAACAGCGCCTCACCATCAATAACCAAACCACCAAGGGCTAAGTGCTGCTCTAGCTTACCTAACGCAAAGCGATTATTAAGAACATTGCGCCGAGCTACCGCCGACGTTGTTAAATCATGCGCCATAGCTTATCTCCGGCTTAACGGCAAAATGATAGTTTACTGGTGTTGGAATATTTACATTAAAGCTCCGCATTACACCA
>NZ_DAINOE010000186.1:2135-2409 GCF_036735525.1 Arsukibacterium sp.
TCGCCTGCCGCTGCGAAGTCAGCCTCGGCCTTCGCCAAAGCCGCTTCCGCCTCTGGCAAACGCAACTGGCCTGAGATTAAGCGAGGAAGTAAGGTGTCGCGTAGGTTAGCAAGTGTTTGGGCTTGCTTATGATTTGCTGAAATACTTTGCTGTATTGGAATCACCACCTGCGAAAATGCTTTGGCTACTTCTTCATTTGGCATTGCTATATCAAAACTGGCTAACACATCATTTTGTACTCGCTGCCTACCGCTTGTACCTGACATACTTTGAA
>NZ_DAINOE010000187.1:0-2408 GCF_036735525.1 Arsukibacterium sp.
TGGCCCGCATATCTAAAACACGCCATACCACGACTACATCTCGCTTGGGCATTTTGTAGTAAATCGCATAAGGGAAAACGATGCGCCAGCATACGGTAATAACCGAAAACCTGTTGGTGGATGCCGGCATAAACGATGAGAGAATCGATGTCACTGAAAAGGGAGTCAAGGAAGTAATCGCCAAGATGTTCTCCTTGCTGCTGATAAAATAAACGGCCGTTATTGAGGTCGTTTATTGCCGCAGTAAGAACCTGTATTTTCATCGGAATTTATTGCGCAAACTTTGTTTCGCTAGCTCCCAATCATGGGTGACTTCATCACCTTCTCTGACGGCATGCTCAGTCTGCTGCAATGCCTGCTGATGCCAGGCAGGGGAGATTAGATTGTCGGCGCCTTCAGCGGTAAGCTCTTGCCACAAGGTTTCCATCACCTTTAGTTTTTCGGCGGTAGAAAGCTGTTTAATTTGTTCAGTGGTAATCATAAAGCTGGCCGTTGTAAATAACCTGTCTGAAGCATAGCAATAGCGCTTTGATAACTCAAATCAGCAGGGCTTTAGTCGCCACCAGCACACCATTATTATCGGCATAAACAAACTGGCCGGGGATAAAATCTACTCCGGCAAAAGTGACTGTCAGGTTGATATCGCCTAAATCCCGCTTATCGGTTTTCATCGGGTGAATACCCAGTGCCTGCACGCCGAGTTGGGTTTGGCGAATAATATCGATATCCCGAATACAGCCGTTGATAATGATTCCTTCCCAGCCGTTAGCGGCTGCCTGTTCGGCCAGCATATCGCCCAGCAGCGCATGGCGTTTTGAGCCGCCGCCATCCACCACCAGTACTTTACCCTGGCCCGGCATGGCCACCAGTTGTTTAACTTTAGAGTTATCTTCGAAGCATTTCACGGTAACAATTTGCCCGCCAAAGCTTGCTTTGCCACCGTAATTAGTAAAGATGGGATCGGCCACACGAATACAAGCAGCGTGAGCGTCACATAAATCGGGTAGGGTGAATGGGGGCATAGGTTGAGTCCTTTTGTTGCTGCGTCGAGTTATGAGCATTGCTCGAACCGGTTTGCCCACGCTAACACGCCGTAAACCCCTCCCTGGGGGCTCGATTCCGCCCATCCAGGGCTTCAACGGTTAGCTTAGGGCAAACCTAATCTCGCTTATACACTCCGCTGCTACAGTTGGCAGAAACGGATGTGAGCCCTGCGCCTCTATACTTGCAAATAGTCCAAAATCCCCTCAGCGGCTTTACGGCCCTGAGCAATAGCGGTGACGACTAAATCAGAGCCTAATACCATATCGCCACCGGCAAAGATCTTATGCTCATTGGTTTGCATGGCATAGGTACTCTTCTCGCTGGCAATCACCCGGCCTTTGCTATCGAGCTTGACGCCCATATCAATTAACCACTTTGGCGGGCTGGGTTGAAAGCCAAAGGCAATTACCACTGCATCGGCGGCTAATACCTGCTCAGAGCCGGGGACCGGCTGCGGGCTGCGGCGGCCTTTGGCATCAGGCGCGCCCATTTCCGTAGTCACGACCTTAACGCCACACACCTGTCCGGCATTGTTGACTTCAATACCCAGGGGTTGCAGGTTAAACAAAAACTCCACGCCTTCTTCGCGTGCGTTTTGTACTTCTTTGCGTGAGCCTGGCATATTGGCTTCGTCACGCCGATAGGCACAACTGACCTTAGTAGCGCCCTGACGAATAGACGTGCGCACGCAGTCCATAGCGGTATCACCACCACCCAGCACTACTACAGTTTTATCTTTTAAACTGACGTATGGGTGCTCTGTTTGCCAGCCCATCAGGTTATTAATATTGCCAATTAAAAACGGCAGCGCTTCATACACCCCAGGCGCATCTTCATTTACCAGGCCGCCTTTCATTGGCGTGTAGGTGCCAAGTGCTAAAAATACCGCGTCATATTCATCCAGCAGGCTGTCAAAGCTGACATCGACACCCACCGTAGTGTTAAGCCGGAACGCTATGCCCATGTCAGTGAAAATTTCCCGGCGCAGGCTAAGTACACTTTTTTCCAGTTTAAAGGGCGGTATACCAAAGGTCAGTAAGCCACCGATTTCCGGATAACGGTCAAACACCACCGGCGATACGCCGTTGCGAACCAGTACATCAGCACAGGCTAAACCCGCCGGGCCGGCACCGATAACCGCCACCCGGCGCTCGGTTTTAACCACCGCCGATAAATCTGGCCGCCAGCCCATTTCAAAGGCTTTATCGGTAATGTATTTTTCAATACTGCCGATGGTTACGGCGCCAAAGCCTTCGTTTAACGTGCAGGCGCCTTCGCATAAGCGGTCTTGCGGGCACACCCGGCCGCAAACTTCTGGCAGGCTGTTGGTTTTGTGGGCGAGCTCCGCTGCTTCAATAATTTTG
>NZ_DAINOE010000188.1:0-2389 GCF_036735525.1 Arsukibacterium sp.
TTATGTTAATCGGAAGATACGCCAGCAGGCTAAGGGGGCTGAGTGATGAAGCCAAGGATAGAGAAAAAATTAAGCAAGCGCCTTGCTAAAATCCTCTCCAATGTTCGCGGATTTACAGATAAAGATGTATGGATTGATTCAGATCTTGAGCTTTTCCCTCGTCACTATGCGTCAAGAAACAAGGTGGCGTTAACACCAAAGCAGAAGCGCCAGAACTACGAGCAGCGTGTAAGCGTTAACAATATGCCATCAATTGTTGGTGGCGTTGATTATTGGGGCGAAGGTGAGGATTGGAATTCAGTCTTTGATGCTGCAACACAAATGCTAATTTGGTCTATGTTCGAGATAGAACCTTTTGATGAGAAAACCTGCAAAGGCGGTTTCCCGATAATAAACATTAAGCTAACTGGTAAAAATGTTGTGTCATTAGCCAGAGCTTATGCCTGCAAGGTTAAACAGTCACAAAAGGCAGGTGCAGCATGAGCCAGTGCATTATTTTCGGCAGCAAAAAGCTGAAACACACAGCAGACGATATGCGCATGCGCTGTGACACTGTTGAGTGCATGAAATGCGGAGTGCTGTGCCCTGTTACTCCATGGCGTGAAGCGGAGAACCGCTTGGCCAAGCTGCACGATAGCGCCTACCGCGCTGGCAGAACTGCGGGGCACAACGACGCCAGCAATGAAATAACCCAAGCTGAGCTGGCTGGCCAGCTTGCTCCAAGATGGAATGGGGGGGCAGCATGAACAGAGGCAGCGTTATCGAACAGCTATGTCAGTCTTACGAAAAGCTTGAGCCAATTGACAAAGCAATTTTGAATCATGCTATGCAGGTTCCGACAGTGAACCAGTACACAGGCCGACCGTTTACGTGTTTTAAAGAGGTGCTGGAAGCGGCCTCGGATTATTCACTACAGACTCTATTAGATGATTTTGAGTGCAACGGTTTTTTGGTACCGGCTTCCGGGGTTAATTAGCATGAAATACATCAGCCAGGGCAGCCAATGCCAACGCCGTTTTGAATTACTACTTAGCCGCACGGATATCCGCAGCGAGAATGTAAAGGCGGCGCTTAAAGATCACCTGGTAACGGGCCTGTCAGATGCCACTGCTGCAGCAATTAATGGTGTTAGCCAGAGCAACTTTAACCGGGCGTTTAACGCAGTGAATGACGTAGCCGAAACAGTCGAAAAGATTAAAGAACTCGACTGGGTGCGGCTTGGTGCAAATCAGTTAACTGATAAGTTTTAAAGGGTGTTTATGCTGAGCCAAAGAGCAATAAACGACAGGGCCAAGCGCGGCATTACCGGCGCTGATCTTTATAAACCGCTGAACCCAGGCAACCACAAAATTGACCAGGCTAAAGCAGAAAGCATTTGGGCAGATTTGCAAGCGCTAGCAGTACTGCCAAAAGGCATTATCAACGTGCTTAAAGTGCTTGCTGATAAACACCAGGTACCGCTGAGCGTTGTTAAGCACATTAAATACGGCAGAACGTGGAACCACGTTACCGGCCTGGCTAAAAGAATTTACGAGTAACAGGACACTATTATGCAGCTAATAAGATTGCCCGATGTTTTAAAAATGGTACCGGTGGGCAAAACAACCTGGTACGCACTGGTAAAAGAAAATGACGCCCCTCAACCGGTTAAGCTTGGGCCGCGCACCAGCGCCTGGCTAAAGTCAGATATCGAAGAATGGATCCGGAAAAGGCAAGGCACTGCCAATAATATGACATCGCTGCAGTAAAGCTGCAGCAAAACACTTTGATACTACAGATGATACTACAGCGCAAAGATCATGCGTTATAAGCCTTTAAAATTGGCGCTTGTCGATTCCTGTTGGGGCAGCCATTTCTTGGTTCGCGGTGGTTCAGCTTAGAGCAGCAACGTTCATAGCAGCCAGTAAAAACAAGGGTTTCAGTTGATATTTTAGTTCGTTTTAGTTCAGTATAGGTCGCAGTGAACCACGAATTTTGATACTACAGATGATACTACAGCGATCTGTAGTACCAAGCTGTAGTATCATAAGGCTAAAAATGGCAATAAAAACAAACCCGTTAAGCGACACGGAAGTAAGATCAGCGAAGCCTAAAGACAAACTTTACTCGTTGTATGATGGCGACGGTTTAGAGTTGCGGATCACTAAGGCCGGCAGTAAAAGCTGGCTGCTCAGATATAAGCGCCCACACCTTG
Organism: Arsukibacterium sp.; assembly: GCF_036735525.1. Lineage (NCBI taxonomy): Bacteria > Pseudomonadati > Pseudomonadota > Gammaproteobacteria > Chromatiales > Chromatiaceae > Arsukibacterium > Arsukibacterium sp. The sequence continues at coordinate 2,195 of NZ_DAINOE010000188.1, forward strand.
GCACGGTAAATTACATTAAGCTCGGATCCTACCCTGAAACCTCATTGGCTCAGGCCAGAAAGCTGCGCACTGAATACCGGGCACTGCTGGAAAATCATATTGATCCACAAAAATGGCTGGAGAATAAAAACGAGCGGCGCCGGCGGGAGATCAGCTCAACATTATCAGATGTTTCGGAAAAATGGTTTGCCGTCA
>NZ_DAINOE010000189.1:0-2327 GCF_036735525.1 Arsukibacterium sp.
GTGAGCGTAACGCCAACCACACATTCCAATCCTAACTGATCAACTTTACCCTGTCTGCTATTATCAACTGCCAGGGTAATCATCATGCACCGCACCAAAGAACAATGGTTGGCCTTGTTTGCCGAGCAAGCCCAAAGTGGCCTCACCCAAACAGAATTTGCAAAACGTCAGGGGATCATTCCCACTTATTTTAGTTATCGCAAGCGCCAGTTGTTAGCGTTTCAGGATGATGACAGCGGCTTTGTTGAGCTGACGCCACAGGGCTTGCTGCTGAATCAATCCATTTTGCTACGCAAGCGCGATGTCGAATTGCAGTTTCCTGCCGGCACCGATGCGCTGTGGTTAGCAGCCTTACTCAGAGCGCTTTGACCATGAAAATGTTCATCGATGTGCCCAAGGTCTATTTGCATAAACAGCCGGTCGATTTTCGTAAATCCATTAATGGCTTATCGTTGCTGGTAGAGCAAGAGATGCAGCTCTCACCTTTTAGTGGCGCTTTGTTTGTGTTTTGCAATCAGCAGCGCACCCGGTTAAAAGTGCTGTACTGGGATAGCACCGGGTTTTGCCTGTGGTACAAGCGACTTGAAAAAGATAAATTCCGCTGGCCAAGGCAGATGCCGGGCAAAATACTGTCTATTAGTGAGCAGCAGTGGCATTGGCTGTTGCAAGGTGTCGATATTCAAAAAATCACCGCGCATCAGCCACTGCATTACCAGAGTGTCGGTTGATATGCCGATCGGCTATAAATCCTTTTGATCGCAGCCAAAACAATCTAAATCTTACCAAGCACTTAGCTTAATTGGCCGTTACAATAACGGCCATGAAAAAGATACCTGAAACCCTACCTGACGACGTTGAACTGCTCAAGAAAATGCTGCTTGAGCAGACTGCGCTGCTTGCCAAGCATGAGAAAAAACTCACGCAAAAGGACAAACGCATCGCCAAACTAGAGCGGGTTAATCAGCAGCTGTCAGATAAGTTGCAGCAATTGCTAGAGCGTTACAACCTGGCGCAGTACCATAAATTCAGCCCCACCAGTGAGACTTACGAAGGCGATGGTGAAGTCTTAAATGAGGCCGAGCAGCTTATTGAAGACGAGCCGCCTGCTACTGAGGCAGAGACCGCAGAGAAAACTACTAAACCACGCCGGCCGCGCATTGCCCCTGAACTGCCCCGTGTTGACGTTATCCATGACATTGACGATAAAACCTGTGCCTGCTGCGGCTATGCCCTGCATCAAATGGGTGAAGAGGTCAGTGAGCAAATTGAATTCGTGCCAGCGCAAATCCGGGTGCTTAGAAACGTCCGGCTGAAATACAGCTGCCGGCAGTGTGAGACCAATGGCACAAAGGTCGACATTAAAATTGCCGATGTGCCACCGGCAGTTATCCCGAAAAGCATGGCAACACCAAGTCTGCTTGCCCAAATCATCAGCAGCAAAATGCACTATGGCTTACCGCTATACCGACAAGAGCAGTTGTTTAATCAGGCGGGTATTGAGCTTAGCCGTCAAACGATGAGCCGCTGGCTGATAACCTGCGCAGAGAAACTTAAACCGCTACTGGCGTTAATGAAAACTGAGCTTCTTAAACAGCCGGTGCTGTGGGCAGATGAAACTACTGTCAATGTGCTGGATGTTGAGAAAAGCACCTGTTACATGTGGGTGTATGGCTGTGGCTTAGAGAAAAGTACTGGCCCTAAGCTGGTGTTGTTTGATTACCAGGATAGTCGTAGTAGTCAACATCCAACTGACTTCCTGGCGGGGTTTACCGCTTACCTGCAGGTTGACGGTTATGCCGGGTATGAGAAAACCAACGCAACCTTAGTGGGCTGTATGGCGCATGCCCGACGCAAGTTCGTCGAAGCGCAAAAAGCGCAGGGTAAAGGCAAAACGGGTAAGGCAGATGTGGCTCTTAACCATATTCAGAAACTCTATGCACTGGAGAGTAAATTAAAAACCGCGCCGCCTGATAAGAAATATGATGCCAGACAAACGCTGGCCAAACCGCTGCTAGAGCAATTCAAAAGCTGGCTGGATAAATCAAGCGAGAGTGTCGTAAAAGAAAGCCTGCTAGGGAATGCGATAACCTATAGCCTGAACCAGTGGCCCAAGCTTATCCGCTATCTGGAAGATGGTCAGCTGAATATCGACAACAACCGTGCTGAGCGTGCCGTCAAACCGTTCGTCATTGGCCGCAAGGCGTGGTTGTTTGCCAATACCAAGACGGGTGCACAAGCGAGTGCGGCACTGTATAGCCTGGTCGAGACCGCCAAAATCAACGGACTGGAGCCGTATGATTACCTATGCCGCTTGTTAACCGAGCTAC
>NZ_DAINOE010000190.1:0-2302 GCF_036735525.1 Arsukibacterium sp.
ATAACGCTTTAGTGTTTTATCCGGCACGTTGTTCAGTGACGGATAAACTCCTGTTGAACGGCCCGGTTCGCTTAATTTTTTGGTATGACTGATGCTAATGGAATTTGCTTATTTAGGGAACAATTAATTTACAGGCTTTTTTAGCGGATCTGGTTAGTTTTGATACCTTTTTGTTGCTCGTCATCGTGTTACTCACCTGCACTTTTCGCGGGTTGCCAATGTTCAGGTAATACCTGCCCGTAGGCCAGTCTGGCCTGTATTTTGTCGTTCTACGTCCTAGCCTGTCAGCCGTCAGGATTGCCAGGCGGACGGTGGGCTAACACTGACGCCAGATGCAGTAATCCAACATGGCAATGCGGGCAGTGCCAGCACGGTGTTTGCTGCTCAGTGGTTATCACTTCAGCTTCAGCTTTGCGCTGCTTTTCCTGCTGCCGGATTATCGCCAGCTTTCGCTTGCGGCAACGGTTGGCCAGCAAGCCATAGTGCCTGATGCGCATAAAGCCTTTTGGCAATACATGGCTCAGGTAGCGCCGGATAAACTCACCACCACTGAGCGTCATCACTTTGCGTTTGTTGCCGTCCTGGTAGTCACGGTAGTTAAAGCTCACGCCCTCTGCACCGATGTGCTGCAAGCGCCTTTCATGCAGCACACCTTTACGGGTATAACGCCCAAGATAACGCAGTACAGTCTGTGGTTTACACAAGCAGGCTTTGCTAAATACCGTCCAGGGTTTGGCCAGTAAAACATCTTTGTCCACAATGCTCAGCTGCTCATCCCGCAGTTGTTGCAGCATTTTCGCCCGGAATACCGTCGATAGCGCCTTCACCGGGAACAAGTAGCCTTTATCAATGACCTGCCAGCGCTCTGCTTTACTTAACATGCCGCCAGGGATTAAACAGTGCAGATGGATATGCTGCGTCAGCGTTTGACCCCAGGTATGTAGTACGGCCGTCATACCCAACTCACCCGTCGTTTTACGGTGCTGCCGGGCGAACTTACTCAGTGTTTGCCATACCGCATTAAACAGGCTTTTGTAGAGTTTTTCCGGCGCATACTGGCTAATGACATTCAGCTCATGCGGCAGCGTAAACACCAGATGGAAGTATTTTACCTGTAGCAGATTGGCGGCCTGCGCTTCTATCCAATCACGGGTGCGTTGCCCCTGACACCGTGGGCAATGCCTGTCACGGCATGAACAGTACACCACTTGTTGCTGTTGGCAATTATCACACTGCCACAGCTGCTGCCCAAGTGCGGCGGTTCGGCATTGCAGGATATGTTTACAAGCGGCTTGTTGCTGCCAGTTCATGACATGATGCTGCTGATAATCCGGTAAAAACTGCGCCAGCACATCACTCAGATGCAGGCTCATGGTGTCGTCCAGCCGGCCAGTAAATCACGGGCACCACTGCCCATCTCCGGTAGCCAGTGTAAATAGCGCTGAGTGGTCTTTATGTCGGTATGACCTAACTGATTTTGCAGTTCATACAACGGCATGCCCGCAATCAACTGATGCGTCGCATAAGCATGGCGTAAACTGTGAAGGCTGCACCCACTCGGCACACCTGCTGCCCGAACTGCGTCTTTAAATGGCTTAGTAATACAGCTGCTGGACATCGGTTTATCCATGCCTCGGCCAGAATAGAAAAGATAATCCCGGGGCCGATATAAATGCCAATATTCTCTCAGCAAATTAAGAACAGCAGGGGCCAGCACGACATACCTGTCTTTATTACCTTTGCCGGCAATAACTCTTAGGGTGCTTCTCTGACCATCAATATCAGCGACTTTGGTGTGGATGAGCTCCATTAACCTTAAGCCTGTGCCGTAGTAAGTCATTAGCATAAAACGTTGTTTTCTATCAGGGCACAGCGAAATCACAAGCTTCACTTCAGCGGGCTTTAATATCACCGGTGCCTTAACCGGCTTCCGGGATAGTGGTTTGGTGATAGTAACTTCCTTGTGCAGCACAGCTTTAAAGAAGAAACAAATCCCATTAAGTTGGATGTGAATAGTACTGCGCGCCAACTGCTTCTCTAACGTCAGATACCTGAAATACAGATCTAACTGTTCTTCAGTAATGGTATCCGGACGTTGGTGGTAGTGACGGCTCAATTGCTCAACCGCATACAGATAGGTTTCTTCGGTTTTTTGGGCAAGACCGCGCAACCGACATTCGTCGATCATTGCCTGGCGTAACGGGGTCATGATGATTCTCCGGTTTTGTTGGGAACATTCCCGGAGTAAGTGTGGCTCAACAACAGGTGGTTGCTAAGGCTCCGCGTAGCGGCTTAGTTCAAC
>NZ_DAINOE010000191.1:0-2240 GCF_036735525.1 Arsukibacterium sp.
TTCTCCAATAATCCGTGAAGCGCTGTAATTACACGCGACGTTTTTTAGGTGGACGGCAACCGTTATGCGGGATTGGCGTCACGTCGGTGATATTTGTGATTTTGTAACCAGCGGCATTCAGAGCACGAATCGCTGATTCGCGGCCTGGGCCTGGACCATTTACAAACACTTCAAGGTTCTTAACGCCATATTCTAACGCAGCAGTACCAGCACGTTCAGCAGCTACCTGAGCAGCAAACGGCGTTGACTTACGTGAGCCACGGAAACCTGAACCGCCAGCAGTTGCCCAGCAAAGAGCATTACCCTGACGATCGGTGATCGTAACGATGGTGTTGTTAAAAGAAGCATGGATATGAGCCATACCATCAGAAACTTGCTTTTTTACCCGTTTACGAGTACGAACTGGTGCTTTAGCCATGTGTTACCCCGTCCTATTTCTTAATCGCTTTGCGTGGACCTTTACGGGTGCGCGCATTGGTCTTAGTTCTCTGACCACGAACTGGCAGACTACGACGGTGGCGTAAGCCACGGTAACAACCAAGATCCATTAAACGTTTAATGTTTAATGTCACTTCACGGCGTAAGTCACCTTCAACGGTGTACTTAGCAACTTCGTCACGAAGCGTATCTAACTGCGCATCAGATAATGCAGCAATTTTCGTACTTTCTTCGATACCCACAGCAGCTAAAATTGATTTAGCGCGGGTTTTACCGATACCATAAACATAGGTCAACGAGATGACTGCATGTTTATTATCGGGGATGTTAATGCCAGCGATACGGGCCACTAACGTTCTCCTATATAAAAATTTAAAGGTGCCAATTTGAAAAGCCCGTAAGGATACTCAAATGGCGCATATAATGCAAACAATAAAGGGGCTAAGCTGAAATGCTCAGCCCACTTTATGTTTTCTGCTATTAGCCTTGGCGCTGTTTGTGCTTCGGCTCGCTGCAAATTACGCGAACAACGTTGTTACGTCTGATCACTTTGCAGTTACGGCAGATCTTCTTAACGGAAGCTCGTACTTTCATAACTTAACTCCGCAAATATATCTTAACGGCCAACGCCTTTAAGATTTGCCTTTTTAAGCACAGAATCATACTGATGAGACATCAGATGGGTCTGTACCTGTGCCATAAAGTCCATAATAACCACGACAATAATCAATAAAGATGTGCCGCCGAAGTAAAATTGCACATTCCATGCAACCATCATGAACTCAGGAACCAAACAAATAAAGGTAATGTACAATGCGCCCGCTAGGGTTAAACGTGTCATTACTTTATCAATGTATTTTGATGTCTGCTCACCGGGACGGATCCCAGGGATAAAAGCACCGGATTTCTTCAGGTTATCTGCTGTATCGCGCGGATTAAACACCAACGCGGTATAAAAGAAACAGAAGAAAATAATGGCCGCGGAGTATAACATAATATACAGCGGTTGTCCGTGACTTAATGCAAGAGCTACTTCTTGTAAGAAGTTAGCCACTGCGCCCTCTCCTGTACCAAACCAAGTGGCTATAGTACCGGGGAACAGGATAATGCTAGATGCGAAAATCGGCGGTATTACCCCAGCCATATTTACTTTTAACGGTAAATGGCTGCTTTGCGCTGCAAACACCTGACGGCCTTGCTGACGCTTAGCATAGTTAACCACAATACGACGCTGGCCGCGTTCAAAGAACACCACAAACCAGGTAATCGCAATAACGATTACGCCAATAGCTACTAACAGTAAAAAGTGCAAATCGCCCTGACGTGCCTGCTCAATCGTCTGGCCAATGGCAGACGGGAAGCCAGCAACAATACCGGTAAAAATTAGCAACGAGATACCATTACCAATGCCACGCTCTGTAATTTGCTCACCTAACCACATTAAGAACATGGTACCGGTCACCAAACTGATCACCGCGGTAAAGTAAAATGCAAAGCCCGGATTAATCACTAACCCTGGCATCATATTGGGTAAGCCAGTAGCAATACCAATAGATTGTAAGGTAGCCAGTACTAAAGTACCGTAACGTGTGTACTGATTGATTTTGCGCTTGCCTGCTTCGCCTTCTTTCTTCAGTTCGGCCAGATGCGGATGCATCACGGTTAATAACTGAACAATAATTGAAGCAGAGATATAGGGCATAATACCCAGCGCAAATACAGACGCGCGTTCAAGTGCACCACCGCTGAACATGTTAAACATTTCAACGATGGTGCCTCTTTGTTGCTCGAATAAATCAGCA
>NZ_DAINOE010000192.1:0-2234 GCF_036735525.1 Arsukibacterium sp.
GATGATATCGCGCGCGAGTTGCCTCAAATTGCCGCTTATTATCCGCAGCCTTTTGGTAATTCATCGGCGTTACCTACTTACTTTTGCGCCCGTTTAGCCCAGAAGCACGGGGTAAAGGTGATGTTAGCCGGTGATGGCGGTGATGAACTGTTCTCAGGCAATGAACGTTATGCCAAGCAAATGATATTTGAACGCTTTTGTCAAACGCCGTTGTTTATACGTCGAGTATTAGCAGGCAGTGTCAAGCTGACCGCGAAGCTGATATCACACCGTCTGACACAAAAAGCGCTTAGTTTTATTGAGCAGAGTGAACAGGACTTAGCCAGCCGTTTGCAGCGCTATAATTTTTTGCATCAACACGCGGCTTCGCAGGTGTTTACCCGGACTTTTTTGCAAAGTATTGATACTTCTTTGCCTTTACATCAGATCCAACGCCGTTTTGCCGCAGCAGGGGCAGTGAGCCCGGTTGATGCTATGTTGTTTAATGACTGGAAATTTACACTGGCAGACAATGATTTAGTGAAAGTAAATGGCATGACAGAGCTTGCGGGAGTGGATGTAGTGTACCCGATGCTGGATCAACAGGTATTGGACTTGTCACTGCAATTGCCACCAGAGGTAAAACTGACGAAACATAACCTGCGTGATTTCTACAAGTATGCATTGGGCCCAATTCTACCGGCGGCCACTATTGCCAAACAAAAACATGGTTTTGGCTTACCTTTTGGTAAATGGCTGGCTGAGCATAAAGCGCTGCAACAACTGGCTGCAACTCAGTTGGCTAGCTTAAAGCAGCGTGATATTTTCAGACCCGACTTTATAGATAAGTCGGTAGCTCAGCAGCAGCAAGGCCATGCTGCTTATTATGGCGAGCTGATTTGGGTAATGATTATGCTGGAGTTTTGGTTAGCCCGTCATGCCCCTTCGACAGAGGCCTGAATCAGCTGCGTGTTCTGCTGTGTAGAAAGCGTTGTAATTCAGCTAAATATACCACAGGCCCCATAATATCGGTTACCCGGCTGGCATAGTTACCTGATGCGATGCCAGCTAATAGTCGGGGATAGATAAAACGGTTGGCTACTAAGGAATTATGCTTCATTAAAAAGCGACCTATGTCTGTAAGGTCTCGCCAGCGTTCAAAAAACCTTACCGGTTTTATTGTACTGCGTTCCGCGTATGGAAGTTGCGCGTATTGTGGATAGGTCAACTCGATAGCGCGGCTGTGGAAAGAGGCATCAGCAAAAAACTTACCAGGTAATCGTAATAAAAAATCATAAACGTCATGGAACATATAGGGGGTGACGACCTGCACCACTTGGTTCATATATCCAAATGGGATATAACATATTTCGCGGCGTGTACGATTCCATAAATAAAACTGACCGATAGGGTTTGGACACTGCTGGTAACGTTTAAGCTCAGTTATTACACGGTCAATCGCTTTATCTCTGGACCAGCGTTGATAATCCTCTTTTGACAACATGGTAGGAAGGTAACCCTCTGCGGGCAAAATGATATTGGCCAGTTCCAGCCATTTTTCTTCTCTGTACAACTGTATCTTTTTAGCGCTGGTAAAAGCACCATCAGATAAAATCCCCCCCGCCAGACCATCAAAAGTCATATAACCGTCGTTCAGGGTACTAAGGTGATCAGCTACAACACTTATCCAGGCATTTTCTTCAGCACAATAACTAGACATTCGAAAATTTTCTAATTGTTGGGCAAGATAATTTGGCTCCAGCTTAAGACTGGTATGAGGTATTTTTAATTGCTGACAGAGCATCTGCGCCACTTTCACATCTTGATCGTCGTAGGGGGCAGGACGAACACAGGTTACACAATGATCAATTTCACGGTTATTGGCTAATATTGCAAACAAGATGTGCCGGGAGTCTCGTCCGCCAGACAACGGCATCACAATTTTTTGCTGTGGGTTTGCTTGCAAAAAACCTTGTATCGCTGATTTAAATACCTCACCATATTGCCGGGCTGCATCATCAAAGATGCCCTGATATTCTTCAACTTGTTGCCGAAGAAATTGTTGCTGTTTAGCTGGCTCTGGCACTTTTATCTGTTTAAAAGGAGTATCAGTGCCAAGAAAAAATCCCAGACGTAAGAAAACCGCCATAGCGGTATCATCTATTTCCAATGCTCCAGATGTTACTGGCAGTTCAAAAATGGTCGGAGCAGATTGCAGGCTCCCCTGCATTTGAAAAAAGGGGGGCATACCCAAT
>NZ_DAINOE010000193.1:0-2224 GCF_036735525.1 Arsukibacterium sp.
CCCCAATCAACTAACATTTTATTTTAACTACAGAATTTCTGGGGATACCTCAGGTCAAGTAGGCTATTGTGGCGATAAATAGGCACATACATCAAAAAACCGGCCTGTTGCCGACCATGCGTTTCCTGCACCAAAGTGACTTTAGCACTGATACTGGTGGCGTTCTCTGCTACTGCGCGCTGCATGGCTGCGCGTCTGGTGGGCTCTGAGTACATATCATAGCCAAAAGCTGCTAAATTTCTGCCGGTAAACGGCTCGAGGTATGTAATGGCAGAATAAATATCACGCTGCCCTTGGGGCCTGACCTGATAATCGGCAAAGCCTTCTGCTCTGATTGCGGCTTCATGAGCAGCAAGCTGGCTGGCTGGAAAAACTTTCGTATATCCTACGCCCTGAATGCCGGGATAACGTTCCGACAGCGATAAACCATTTACAAAATCCCGCCATTGTTGTCGGCTAACCTCCTGGTTTACTCTTTTTAGCGACGCGGCACTGAGCAAAATAAGCTCATGATCCTGAAGCCGCTTTTCAATATTTTCTACAATATCTTCAGCATGAAGATTAAATGCATTTTCCGCGCTGGCTTGATTAAGCTGATTTAAGTTATGGCTGGCTAACCCGGTAAAACATAAGCCCAAAACCAAACTCGCCCAGGCAATGATGCTACCACGATTAAACAATAACGTTTTGTATGCATCTTCAGTATTAGTGCGCGCTTTATGTGTAATTTTATCGTTCATCCTGCACCTGCAATTGAATATATAAGAGCGTGCTACCGCCCTCGGCATCGCGATAATCTGCCTCACCCTGCATCTGCTGGCAAATTTCCCGGGCAATGGCCAGGCCTAAGCCAGCACAAGCTGGCTCTCAGCTTCATTATCCGGAGTGGGGGATTTAAATTTCCTGACCAGAAGCGATTAGTACGCAATTTTTTTATTCGCCTGCTTAAGCTTTTTTAGCCGCAGTTTGGCTTTGTTTTGTTGTTTCAGGCAAAAGCCTATTTTCAATAAAACGAAAATCTCTTGAAATATATAGAGTAAAAAAACAGTAATTACCATTTTTTAAAAATTAAAACTGCGGAATAACAACGAACTATGGCCAAAAAGCTACTAGATAACGAACACGCCAGATTAGCTGCATTTTTGGACTAAACCATCGCCGGCACAATAATTTATAAGTCTTCTACAACATCAGGTTTTAAAGTGATTGTTGAAACATACAGAGCCCACATAGGTTGACGCGGAAAAATCGGGTTGATAATAGTACAACTCGTTGCGCTGCCACTTGGCAATAAAGTTGACAAATTTAACCTGTAGGAAAGAAGTTAACAATTGCTACTAAATACCTCAACAGTAGGGGGCGTGTTAACGGCTGCCGCTCTGATATAACGCAGACGGCAATTGTTATTGCTAGTTTCTACGCCAGCTGGTCGAAAGTTACGCTGTGTTCCTGTGCTACCGGTTACAACAAAACCTGACAGGTCCAACGCACGGTCTATGCCAGCAGCAGTTGCATTAGGATAACCAAAGTGGGTATTAATATATTCACCGGCAGCACAACTACGTTTAGCGCAAACCTGAGTTTGGTTTGAATTATCGGCAGGCAGACGAATATCACAAACGGGGTCGAGTTGACATTTATAAAAAACCAAGCTGATTGAGCTGTCAACAGCCCCTTTTAATCCTTGCAGCGTTGCCGCTCGGGCATCATTGCTAAAATTCAAAAATAGCGGTGCCGCAGTAACGGCCAGCACACCCAAAATCACAATGACAATAATTAACTCTATCAAGGTAAAACCAGCGCCTTTGTTTGTCGGCATGCTGCCATGGTACAAATGGTTTCTTCTCACAGCAGGGGCAACAACTTTCTGTCTATACATCGATAAAACTTATTGGAAAATAGGTTACTAGGGCTAGCTTACACAGAGGACAGGGCTGAAGCAAAAAAAACTGAGAAGCGGGGCAAAACAACCAAGGTTCACGAATAACATCGTTATTGACTCCGCGCTTACTAAGAGCTGATCAATTTTAATACTATTGACAGGAAAATCTTTCACCTATGCCAAAGAATAATGCCCAGAAACCTTTAAAGGCAGCCAGCCAAGCTACTGCCGCCTTATCGGTATAATAAGGCTGCTTCATTGGAACTGTTAGTGTCCTTTCGTTAAGACCGTATTATGTAACCAACGGCTGTTGCTGATATCTTTTGCTTTTAAAGGTTTGCT
>NZ_DAINOE010000194.1:0-2108 GCF_036735525.1 Arsukibacterium sp.
GTACGCATTAGCCATATATACCGCGGCGATCCGGAGTTACCATCACAGGCATCACCCTTAGCTCGGGCAGGCGTAAATGCGCAACAAAACGATATTATTACTGCCATAAACGGCCAGCCAGTCACTCAGCTGGCCGATGTTAGCCGTTTATTACGCAATCAGGCCGCTAAACCTGTGCTGTTAACGCTAAGCCGCGGCCGGCAAAAGCTGCAAACAGTGGTGCAGCCAGTCACTACCCAGCAAGATCATCTGCTCAGGTATCGTGATTGGGTGCAGCATAATCAACAACTTGTGGCAACAAACGGCAATCAACGCATTGGCTATTTGCACTTATATGCGATGGGCGCTAATGATATCGCCAGTTTTGCCCGAGAATTTTATGCCCAATATCAAAAAGACGGTTTAATTATTGATGTGCGGCGTAATCGTGGTGGCAATATTGACAGCTGGATTATTGAAAAACTGCTTCGTCGTGCCTGGTCATTTTGGCAACCCACACATGGAGCACCTTATAGCAATATGCAGCAGGCTTTTCGCGGTCATTTAGTGGTACTGACAGATGAGCTGACCTATTCAGATGGTGAAACCTTCTCAGCCGGCGTTAAAGCGCTGGGGCTGGGGCCACTAATTGGCCAACGTACTGCAGGTGCAGGGGTCTGGCTGTCAGGTCGAAATCAACTGGCAGACAATGGATTAGCCAGGGTTGCGGAAACACCGCAATTTGCTATGGACGGCCGCAATATTATTGAAGGCTATGGCGTAACACCTGATATAGCGGTTGAGAACTTACCTTATGTGAGTTTTAATGGTCAGGATGCACAGTTAGCGCGGGCGCTGCAGTATTTACAACAACAATTACAACAGTCGCCGATAGCACCGATGCGAGCTGAGCCAATACCCAAAGGCCCGGCGGCAGATATCAGTTTGCGCTAATGCTCACTTTTGCCTTTGCTTTTTCGTGGATGAGGGCTATGGTGGTAGAGCTGATTTTGACAAGGAGCAGCCTATGCCAATAAGTAGTGATTTAAATGAAGAGATCCGGATATTAACGCTGTTCAATCTGGACAGTGCCATGGCCGGCATAAAGGCGCACAAAGCCGCCGATCCAGTTACCCTGGCGGCAATAGAGCGCTTGTATCAAAAAGGGTTATTAACGCAGCCTGATGGCGGTTACCTGACCGACATGGGTATTAATTGTGCTGAGCATCTGCAAACGGCGTTAGCTATTCTCAATCCGCCGCCGGCTGCCGCTTAAGTTTTTCGGAGCTTGATGCAATAAAGTAACGATAACCGAAAAAGCTGAGCTATCTGCGGCATACACCAGTTTTTCGTAGTGTTGCCGCAGTTGTTCTAGCCAGCTGGCCACAGCTGGTTGACTCTGTGCCAGCTGTTGCTGCCATTGCTGTAATTGTGCCGATAAGCTTTGGCCATCAGCGGCCATTGGCAGCTTTAACTGGCGCCTTATCATATGCCGGGCGCGGACACTCAGCGGCCAGTGTCGACGTTGCTGCCAACGCCAGGCTAGAATAGCCCCGAAAACGGCTATGCCAACAGCCAGTAACACAATCACAATGCGTAATACCGGCCATTGCCGCCACTGCTTTAGCCAGTCAGATAGTGACTGCCACAGGGATAATTGTTTTTGTTCATTAAAGCCCAGTACCCACACCGACCAGTAATAATCAAGATGCATCAGTTGTAAACTGACCTGACGCCACCAGTTTGGCTGCCACCCTTGTAATAAGGCTTGCTCTGCCGCCGACAACGACTGATCCAGCCCCTGCAACACGCGTTGCGGTGCTATAACGGCGGTGGGGTCAAAGCGTTGCCATAAACCATTATCGAGGTATTCTACCCAGGCATGGGCATCGCGCTGGCGCACCATCAGATAATTTTGTGCTTCTTGCCATTCACCGCCCTGATAACCCCCGACCACTCGCGCAGGAATGCCTGCCGCTCTGAGCATTACAGCTGTAGCTGAAGCATAATGGCTGCAAAAACCAATACGACTATCAAATAAAAACTGATCTACGCTGTTAGCCCCCAACAGCGGCGGCTGTAAGCTGTAATAAAAAGGTTCATTGGCAAAATAATTGGCGATAGCCGCC
>NZ_DAINOE010000195.1:0-2070 GCF_036735525.1 Arsukibacterium sp.
GAGTCCATATTGACTCGTGCGTAAGCTGATGCCCCCATAAATGTCACCGACAATGTAAAACTGACCCACTAACGACAATTTAAAATTGACCCACCTGAGGCAAAATTGCCGCCGTCATTAATTCGATAAGGCGGTGTAATTTTAATGCTGACTCAGGAGTCATTAGTGGAAATTCATGTGTTACACCGGCAAGGTCACAGCATTCGTGCTATCGCCAAAACATTACATGTCTCGCGCAATACCGTGCGTAAGTACCTGCGGGATATTGCCAGAACGCCAGCCTATAGCGAACGTGCTGATCGGGCTTCAAAACTTGACCCATTTAAGACGTATCTGATGGAGCGCATCGCGGCGGCTAAGCCTGATTGGATACCGGCAACGGTATTGTTCCGTGAGATCCAGGCTAAAGGATTTACTGGCAAAGAAGGTATTCTGAAGAACTATATCCGGCCTCTTAAACCACAGCAGCATGAGCCGGTGAAGCGCTTTGAAACGGCACCTGGCCAACAGCTACAAATCGACTTTACTACCATTCGCCGCGGGCGTTATAAGCTTAAAGGCTTTGTTGCGACCTTGGGGTTTAGCCGCGCTACCTATGTTCGATTTAGTGAATATGAGCGCCAGGAAGACTGGCTGTTGGGCATTGAGGCTGCACTGGATTACTTCGGTGGCGTGCCTAAAGAGCTGCTGTTTGATAATGCCAAATGCATCATGATTGAACGCGATGCCTACGGTGAAGGTGCGCACCGCTGGAATGCCAAGCTACTGGAAATGGCTAAAGATTACGGCTTCAAACTTAAAGCCTGCCGTCCTTACCGGGCAAAAACCAAGGGCAAGGTTGAGCGCTTCAATGGCTATTTAAAAGGCAGTTTTATCACGCCACTGGCTGCCAGCTTAAAACAGGCTGGCCTCGTGCTCGATGTTGACACCGCGAATGCGCATATCGGCCCCTGGCTACATGATGTCGCCAATCAGCGCATCCATGGCACGACTGGCGAGAAGCCTGCGGTGTTACTGGCGAAAGAGCGCTTGAGCTTACAGGCGCTACCCAGCGGGATTAAACCGCGCCAAGCTGACATCAGGCAGACCACGCGCTATGCAATGCCAAGGGAAAGCTTGCAGCATCCGTTATCGGTGTATGACCAACTGCTGGAGGTACGGCCATGAACCTGCAACTTCAGCGCATACAACATGCCTGTGAGGTATTAAAACTGCCGGCCATGGCAACCGAATGGTCAGCTATCGCTGACCACAGTGCTGCCCAAGGTAAAAGCTTCGCCGACTTCCTCGAAAGCCTGTTGCAAAGCGAACTGGATGCCAGAATGCAGCGCACGCGGGAGATGTTACTCAAAACCGCTGGCTTACCAGCAATAAAGCACTTCGATGATTATGACTTCCGCTTCGCCACCGGCGCACCACGCAAACAACTACTGGAGCTGACCAGCCTGGCCTTTATTGAGCGCCAGGAAAATATCGTCCTGCTTGGCCCCAGTGGCGTGGGCAAAAGCCATCTGGCGATAGCTCTGGCATACAGTGCCATTATGCGAGGTATCAAAGTGCGCTTTATTACCGCGGCAGATTTAATGCTGCAACTGGCGACAGCAAAGAAACAGGGCCGCCTGGAGGCCTATTTAAAGCGCAGTGTGCTATCACCAAAACTGTTGGTGATAGATGAAATCGGCTACCTGCCGTTTGGCCGGGATGAAGCCAATCTGTTCTTTAACGTGATAGCGAAACGCTATGAACAAGGCAGTGTTATTGTGACCAGTAACCTGCCGTTCTCACAGTGGTCAACGGCGTTTGCTGATGATCAAACCCTAACTGCGGCGCTACTAGACAGGCTGTTACATCATGCGCATATCGTGCAAATCAGCGGGAATAGTTATCGGTTAAAAGGCAAAAGAACAGCGGGTGTCATACCGGCAGCAGAAAGTACGTTAAGTTGAAAAGAAACCCGGGGTGGGTCAAATTTAGATTACCGTTTTAAGCGGTAAGTGGGTCAAAATTGGATTGCCGTTGACAAAACACCATAGCATCGGCGTCGGCGCTTCCCTGGATAGTCAGATAATT
>NZ_DAINOE010000196.1:0-1971 GCF_036735525.1 Arsukibacterium sp.
ATGGCCTGATGCCCTCTTTTAATGGCCGGGTAAAAAAGGCATTAAAACTGGGGTAGTCACGGGCGCTTTGTGCAGCCGCTTCGGTCATGTCGATTTTGTAAGCTTTGATAAATAATTTGATTAACGCATGGCTGATAAAGCCCAGCTGTGCCGCGGCCAGTTTGCCGACCAGGCGCGAGATCAGATGCTTAGGCAGCATGTACTGCAGTGCAATTTTAATTTTGTCTGTATTCACTATAGAGGCCCTTAAATTTAAAAATACGATCTTAACAATATGATCATTAAAAATAATGCGGTTTGTCCTGCGCCATACTGGCGAGGATTTTTAAATAACTGTCATAACGCTCGCGGCTGATCTCACCCTGTTGCACGCCATGCTGGATAGCGCAGCCCGGATCGCTGATATGTTTGCAATCGCGAAATTTGCATTGGCCAAGCCAGGGGGCAAACTCAATAAAGCCGCTGGTGACTTCTTCGGCACTTAAATGCCAGAGCGCAAATTCGCGAATGCCGGGTGAGTCAATTAAATCACCACCCTCGGGCAGATGGTATAAGCGCGATACCGTAGTGGTATGCTGACCTAAGCCTGAATTTTCAGACACTTCGCGGGTGGCAGCGGCAAGCCCTGGCATCAGCTGATTCATCAGTGACGATTTACCGACACCGGATTGCCCGACAAAGATGCTGGTGCCGCTATGCACTTGTTGCAGTAATTCCTGCATGCCTTGCCCTGTTTTGGCACTGAGCAGTAAGTAATCATAGCCAATTTGCTGATATAGATGCAGCTGCTCAGTGAGCTGAGTGAGTTCATCGCCACTGAGTAAATCGGCTTTGTTAATCACTAACAGCGGTTTTATGCCGGTTTTTTCTGCGGCCACCAGGTAGCGGTCAATAATATTCAGCGACAGAGCCGGTAAGATGGCTGAGACAATTATCATCAGATCAATATTGGCGGCGACCGGTTTTAAGCCATCATAAAAATCGGGGCGCAGCAGCACAGTGCGTCTGTCTTCTACCGCTTCAATGACGCCATCAATACTGCCAGTGCTTTGTTTAGCCCGTCGCCAGATCACGCTATCGCCAGTGACTACCGAGCTGATGGTGCGGCGCATATTGCAGCGCACGACCTGACCTTGAGCATCTTCAACATCGGCATGCTGGCCAAAACGGCTTAATACCAACCCTGGCTCGGCCGGCTCTAGTACATCATCCGCTAATTGTGCGCTGGCCGGTTTATCGCGGCCACGCAAACGTTTTTGCTCATTTTGGGCAATACGATGATGCTGTTGCTTACTCAGATGTTTTTTTTTGGTCACGCTTAGGTTTGCCGTTTTTAATAAAAGGGTGCTATTACTGTTTAGCTCAGGGGGTGTATCATACCCGTATTCAGGCTAGTAACAAATAGCAAAGCATGCGCTTTGCTGTGCAGATTAAGGGTTTAGTATGGCGGTAAATGAACATAACCTGGTGTGGCTCGATTTAGAAATGACCGGGCTGGAACCAAAAACAGACGTTATTCTGGAGATGGCGACTATTGTCACCGACAGCCAGTTGAATATTTTAGTCGAGGGGCCGGTATTTGCGATTCAGACCTCAGATCAGATCCTCGATAATATGAACCCCTGGTGTGTAGAGCAGCACGGTAAAAGTGGCTTAACGGAGCGCTGTCGTGCCAGTAAGGTCAGCTTAGCTGAGGCAGAGCAACAAACCATCGCCTTTTTAAGCCAGTATGTGCCAGCCGGTAAATCGCCGATGTGTGGCAACAGCATAGGACAGGACCGACGTTTTCTGGCCGAATATGCGCCAACGCTGGAAGGCTTTTTTCATTATCGCAATCTGGATGTCAGTACGGTAAAAGAACTGGCACGGCGCTGGCATCCTGAGGTGCTGAAAAAAGTGCAAAAGTTGAACAGCCATCTGGCGTTAGATGATATTCGCGAGTCTATTGCCGAGTTAGTTACTTATCGTAGT
>NZ_DAINOE010000197.1:0-1960 GCF_036735525.1 Arsukibacterium sp.
GCTTAGCAGACTCAACTTCGTTACCGTTGTCGCCGTCTGTGGATGCGCATTATAGAGATCCCAAAAACATGATCAAGATCTTTTTTACAGAATTATGATCGACCGGGTGTTTTTTAAACGATCCCATGGTTTTCAGCTTATTTTTAAAGCAATAAAGCAAATTTAAGCCTGTTGAGGCTCTGGAATTATCTTTGGCGCAGCGATAACTGATGGATAAATTGCCCTAGTTGTTGCATGAAGGGTAAAGACAGTTGTTCAATCTCGTAGGTATCGTCATTTAAAGTTGCGTTGTCATTAGCATAGATAACTGCCGTAACAAAAAACTCGAGGTCGTGTTGCAGATCCTGTAAATAAACGCCATCTAAAATATGACCATAAGCCCAACCACTTTTGTTGTGGTGCTTTATATGATCAGGAATACGACTTTTATCACCGCCATACAGTACAAATTTGCCATAACTGTCCGGATAGTCATTCTCATCATAGCGAGGTGACTGGCTTTGTCTTGGTAACATCGCCATATACTTCAGTAAAAACGCGCGCTGTTCAGCGGTAATAGTAAACTGTTGTGTCGAGGCAAACAGTTCTGGCATCACCAGCCGCTTTATTACCCCGTCATAGTCTATAAGAGAATGGCGGTTTTTATAGGTGAAATCCATTGGCTGCCGGATCAGTTCACCGGCCGCATAGTACGCCGCACCTAAGGTTGGCTGACCGGCATTGCGATAAGACTGTTCTATACTGCGGGCCGGAACAGATTTTACCAGACGTCCGTCTTTGGCAATAAAGCGCACCGGGTTAAAATGCCGGTTTTCTTCATCTGGCAGCGGCACGCTGAGCCTATGGTTTATGACGGTATGTTGCAGGCCAAGACGCTTAAGCTCAGTATTAATATATTCCTGCCCGAGTAATTCATAAAGCCTGTTATAACCGTCGTTGTCACTAACCAACAGTATTTTGCGAATGTACTGTGCAATATTTGGCAGCTGATTTGCCGTAGTGTCATCTTGCCAGGCAGCAGTTTGTAATGGTCTGACACTGTCAGTCAGCATAGCGGTAGCGGCAGATAAGGATGGATCTTGCTGTTGATTAAGCCACTGCAAAGCCAGCGCCGCTACCACCAATTTAACGGTACTGGCAGGATAAAAATAGCGATTCTCATCAACATTAAACAAATAATAGTTTAGCTTTGGCAGTCCATCCGTACGCTGCACCTGCGTATAAATAATTTGAAGTTGATAGCGCTCAGCTTGCTGCAATGTCTCAGCCAACAGAGGAAACTGCTGCTTGTCGGCTGCAGTTAGCAATTTGATAAAGGGCTGGCATCGCTGTGCTGCAGCGAGTTGCAGGCATGTATCAGTTAAATTGTTGTTAATGGCGTTAGCCGGCGTCGCTGAAAACAGAGTAAAAAACAGAATAAAAGCTGAGCGCATTAGATACTGCCACTAATGAAAACTGCTTCAATCTTAAGCCACAATATCAATAAATACAAATATCGGGCTGGCAAAAAAGGCGAAAAAAAACCGGGCCAGGCCCGGTTTTTACCATTGATGGATTTACTCAGCAGCTTCTTCAACTGGCAGAGCGGCATCCACTTCTGGACGATCCACTAATTCGATGTAGCACATTGGTGCGTTGTCACCAGTACGGAAACCACACTTCATAATACGAGTGTAACCACCTGGACGCGCGTTGTAACGCGGACCTAAAACGTTGAACAACAAACCAACTACTTCTTTATCACGAGTACGGGCAAAAGCTAAACGGCGGTTTGCAACGCTGTCATTTTTTGCCAATGTGATCAATGGCTCGATCACACGACGTAACTCTTTAGCTTTTGGCAAAGTCGTTTTGATGATTTCGTGCTTCACCAATGAGCTTGCCATGTTGCGGAACATTGCCGTGCGGTGGCTGCTGTTCCGATTTAATTGACGACCACTCTTGCGATGGCGCATGATCT
>NZ_DAINOE010000198.1:0-1935 GCF_036735525.1 Arsukibacterium sp.
GCATTTGGCAGACCGAGGTCGATAAGCCGGAAGTTGGCCCGAATGATGTGTTAATCCGCATTAAAAAAACCGCCATTTGCGGCACCGACGTGCATATTTACAAATGGGATGAATGGGCGCAAAACACCATTCCGCATGGCATGGTAGTGGGCCACGAATACGTAGGTGTTATTGAAGGCATGGGCTCAGAAGTGCGTGGCTTTAGTATTGGCGATCGGGTGTCTGGCGAAGGCCATATTACCTGTGGTTATTGCCGCAATTGTCGCGCCGGCCGCGTGCATTTGTGCCGTAATACCATTGGTGTGGGGGTAAACCGTGCCGGCTCTTTTGCCGAGTATCTGGTGATCCCGGCCTTTAATGCCTTTAAATTGCCGGATAACATTCCGGATAATATCGCGGCGATTTTTGACCCCTTTGGTAATGCGGTTCACACCGCCTTGTCTTTTGATTTAGTCGGTGAAGATGTGCTGATTACCGGCGCTGGCCCTATTGGCATTATGGCGGCCGCGGTGGCGCGCCATGTTGGTGCCCGCCATGTGGTGGTGACCGATGTTAACCCTTACCGTTTACAGCTGGCGCTGCAAATGGGTGCCAGCCGGGCGGTCGATGTCAGCAAGCAAAACTTAAAAGACGTGATGAAAGAGCTGGGCATGACCGAGGGCTTTGATGTCGGTCTGGAAATGTCGGGTGTGCCTTCTGCGTTTGGCAGCATGCTGGATACCATGAACCATGGCGGTAAAATTGCCATGTTGGGTATTCCACCCTCCAGTATGGCGGTAGACTGGAATAAAGTGATTTTTAAAGGCTTAGTCATTAAAGGCATTTACGGCCGGGAAATGTTTGAAACCTGGTACAAAATGGCCAGTTTAATTCAGTCTGGCTTAGATTTAACGCCGATTATTACCCACGAAATGCCAATGGCCGAGTTTCAGCAAGGTTTTGACATTATGTGTTCAGGCCAGTCCGGTAAAGTGATCCTGAACTGGTCTTAAAGCTAAGGTTTAATGGCGTTACATAAAAAAGGCGAACGGATGTTCGCCTTTTTGCTGCTATGAAATGTCGCTGGCCGGCGTAAAGGCTGCCTCGCTACACACCTGATTACGACCATTGTGTTTAGCCTGGTATAAGGCCTTATCGGCATTGGCCAGCAGCGCTGTTAAATCATAGCCTGACTGATTGACGTCACTGACACCAAAACTGGCGGTAATCGTAAATTGATTATCGTACTTGCTGGTATCTATGGTCACTAGGGCTTCGCGGCATATTTCGGCCAGCATTTCGGCTTTCGACAGCACGCAATCTGGCAGCACTATGGCGAATTCTTCGCCGCCATTACGGCCAAAAATATCACTGTTGCGCATAAAATGGCGGCAGCTGTGCACCACTTGTTGTAACGCCCAATCTCCGGCGGCATGGCCAAATTGGTCGTTAATGCCCTTAAAATAATCTAAATCAAATAAGATGGCAGACAGTGGCCGCTGATTTTTCTGGCAGTAGCTAATGGCCAGCTTAGCCTGTTGGTTAAAATGGTAGCGGTTGCTAATGCCGGTTAACTGATCGTATTCGGCCATGCGCTTAAAGCGGCGGCTGCCCAATAGCCCCCGGTAGGCCAGCACGGCCAAAATCAGCGTCAGGCTGCTGATTAACACTAGCAGCAAATAGCGGTTATCGGCCTGTTGCTGATACAAGTTGCGCTCTAGCGCCAGCAGTTCGTTGTCTTTGTCGAGTAACTGGATCTGATATTTTTGCAGCTGGGCTTCACCACGGGCCTGATGAAACGCCAGCTGTTGTGAGGCTTTTTCCTGCGCAATGCTGGCCTCTGTTTGCCGCAGTTTATCGGCGTAAAACAGCAGATTATCAAAGTCAGCCTGATGTTTTGCCAGTAAATAAAGCACCTTATAGGTGGCCAGTACCGCTGGATCATTGCGATCGCTG
>NZ_DAINOE010000199.1:0-1860 GCF_036735525.1 Arsukibacterium sp.
GCCTCATTGTCATTCAAACTGTCCTCTGAGAGCATGGCACCCCGCCGTGTCAGAGTAGTTGTCCGGTCTTCTTTTCACAATAGTTAGAGTCAGACGGCGGGTGGTTAGCAGGTTGAAATGGCTATATCCCCAGAAAGAAAAGATGCGATCTTAAAGAAGTTATTACCGCCAGTGAGTCGCTCTGTAGCGCAGTTGGCAAGAGAGGAAGGCATTTCTGAGCAGACGCTGTACAATTGGCGTCATCAGTTAAAAGCTCAAGGATATGCAGTGCCGGTAAGTGGTCAAAAGCCTGATGATTGGTCAGGAGAAGCAAAGTTAGCCGTGGTCATTGAAACCGCCCCGTTATCAGAAACCGAGTTAAGCCAGTATTGCCGCGAAAAAGGCTTGTTGGTTGAGCAGGTTAAAGAATGGCGCAATGCTTGTATCATGGGCACGATGAGCGATACTCAGCGCAAGGTCGCAGAGAAAAAACAAGCCAGAGAAGATAAAAAGCGTATTAAGCAATTAGAACGCGAGCTAAACCGTAAAGAAAAAGCCTTAGCGGAGGCGGCAGCGTTGCTGGTACTGCGAAAAAAGCTCAGAGCTTACTACGGCGAGGAGGACGAGGACAGTTAACCTCGGTGAGTGAACGCAGTTTAAATTTGGTTTGGTTTGATGAGGCTGTGTTAGCTGGTGCCAGGCGTGATAAGGCCGCGCATGAGCTGGAAATCCCATTACGTTCACTTCGCCGCTGGCGGGATGAGCAAGGCGTTGTTATTGAAGATAAGAGACCTATAGCAATCAGGCCAGAGCCAAAAAACAAGCTAACTGACGCTGAGCGCGAGCAGATATTAACAACCTGTAATGACGAGGAGTATGCCAGCTTACCGCCGTCGCAAATTGTGCCGAGGTTGGCAGATAAAGGGGTTTATCTGGCATCGGAATCGACCATGTACCGGGTATTAAAAGCGGCAAACCAACAGCACCACCGCGGTAAAAGCAAAGCGCCACAGAAACGTGCAATGCCGACCAGTTACACTGCGTCAGCACCCAATCAGGTGTGGTGCTGGGACATCAGCTATATGCCCTCAGGCATCCGTGGTTTGTACTGGTATTTATACGCCATTATCGATATTTACAGCCGCAAGTTAGTGGCGTGGGAAGTGCACGACAAGGAATGTAGTCAACTGGCCAGTGAATTGGTACAACGTGCTTTACTCCGTGAGCAGTGCCTGTTTAAACCCCTGGTACTGCACTCGGATAACGGTAGCCCGATGAAAGGCAGCACGCTTAGGGTGAAGTTGCAGGAACTGGGTGTAACGTCGTCTTACAGCCGGCCCAGAGTGAGCAATGATAATCCGTATGTAGAGTCGTTGTTTAAGACAGTGAAATACTGCCCGCAATGGCCCAAAGCTGGCTTTGCAACCATTGGATGTGCCAGAGAGTGGATGCTGGAATTTACACGCTTCTACAACCACGAACATCGCCACAGCGGTATAAGGTTCGTGACACCGGCGCAGCGGCATCAGCAACAAGATGCAGTTCTGCTGGAAAAGCGTAAAGCGGTATATGAACAAGCTAAGTCAGACAACCCACAACGGTGGGCTGGCAGAGCAACAAGAAATTGGAGCCCTATAGGGCCAGTAAGCCTGAATCCGGAGCGGGAAATCGTACCGACTCAGGCAGCAGCATAAAATGGGAAAATCGGACAACTACCTTGAAAATCTCCGCTGAGCAGTAGCTGAATTAGAGAAAATAAAACTGCATAAATGACAAAGGCCCACGCTTTTGGCGTGGGCCTTTGTCATTTATCTGGCGAGAGAGTCACTCGAATAATCAAATTAAGATGCTGAAATAATTAACCTGAACTCGGGATAAGAA
>NZ_DAINOE010000200.1:0-1859 GCF_036735525.1 Arsukibacterium sp.
TGCTGTTAGCCGGCTTAATTTTACGCATAGTTTGGCAGCAACTGCAGCAGCGTTGGTTTAAGCCGCTGCTACAGTAATAACGATTATGCAGATCCCATCTTATATATAATTAAACGTACTAGCATAATGGCTTGTGGTAACTATAAAGCATATTAAACTGACAGCTATTAATGTCAATTTACAGGCTTTTTGGAGTGATTATGCGTACCTTATGGATCTCTGCAGCCTTGCTGCTGTCACAATTAGCAGCCCCGCTGCAGGCTAAAGAGCTGCTAAATAGCAGCTATGATATTGCCCGTGAGTTATTTGCCGAGATAAACCCGCTGTTTATTGCGCACTGGCAGCAGCAAAGCGGCGAAACCCTAAGCATTAATCAGTCGCATGGCGGTTCATCACGCCAGGCTCAGGCTATTATTCAGGGACTAAGAGCCGATGTGGTGACCTTTAACCAAAGCACTGACATTGATATTTTGCACCAGCGCGGCAACCTATTACCCGCCAACTGGCGCGAGCGCTTACCGAATAATGCCTCGCCTTATTACTCGACCATGGCATTTTTGGTACGCAAAGATAACCCTAAGGGTATTGCCAGCTGGCAGGATTTAACCAAAGAAGGCGTTACCCTGGTATTCCCTAACCCAAAAACCTCAGGCAATGCCCGCTATACCTACCTGGCCGCCTATGGTGATGCGCTGCAACGCTTTGGCGATGATCGCAGTGCCGCCCGCGCCTGGATGGCTGAATTTTTATCGAGGGTCGCGGTGTTTGATACCGGCGGCCGTGGCGCAACCACCTCTTTTATCGACCGTAACCTCGGCGATGTGTTGATCACCTTTGAGTCAGAGGTAAACAATATCATCAAGCAATACCCGGACCTGGGGCTGCAACGGGTAGTACCACCGACCAATGTACTGGCTGAGTTTCCGGTTGCCTGGATAGATCGCAACGTGGCACGTAATGGCACCGAACAACAAGCTAAAGCCTATCTGGAGTTTTTATACAGCGAGCCGGCGCAGCGGCTGTTAGCCAGCTTTTACTATCGGGTACACGATGAAACCGTTAAAACTGAAGTGGCCGCGCAGTTCCCGCCGACTAACTTATTTACCGTAGAACAGGTGTTTGGCAGTTGGGAGCAGGTGAACACTGAGCACTTTGCCAATAACGCTGAACTCGATAAACTGCTGGCCGAAGGTCGTCGCCGTTAAGTATAAAGAGTGCATCCATGAGTTGGTTTAGCGCCAATCAAAGCAAACGAGTGCTGCCAGGCTTTACCATCAGCCTTGGCAGCAGTTTGTTTTTTATCAGCCTGGTTATTTTACTGCCTATTACCGGCCTGGTGATCCAAACTGCACAGCTTAGCCTGGCGGAGTACTGGGCTATTATCAGTGATCCGCGGGTGGTTGCCTCTTATAAAGTCACCGCCTCAGCAGCGCTGGTGGCCAGTATTTTTAATTTATTTTTCGGGCTGTTGATGGCCTGGATTTTAACCCGCTACCGCTTCCCCGGCCGGATTTTATTAGATGGCCTGATGGACTTGCCCTTTGCGCTGCCCACTGCCGTGGCAGGGCTTACGCTGGCCGCGATATTTTCCAGTCAGGGCTGGCTGGGCCAGTATTTAGCGCTGTGGGATATTAAAGTGTCTTATACCTGGCTGGGCATAGTCGTCGCCATGGTATTTACCAGCGTGCCCTTTGTGGTGCGCACCGTGCAGCCGGTATTGGAAGAATTTGGCCCCGAATACGAAGAGGCCTCCGCCACCTTGGGCTCAAGCCCGCTACAAACCTTTTTTAAGGTGATTTTGCCAGAAATCAAACCGGCGCTGCTCACCGGTACAGCGTTATCTTTTACCCGCAGTTTGG
>NZ_DAINOE010000201.1:0-1754 GCF_036735525.1 Arsukibacterium sp.
GCGTGCTGCGTTTTGGTGGCTGCGCTACGCCATTTAGCGAGTCCAGTTGATACCAGTCATTTAACTCGCCCCAGGCGTAATCGGCGCTGCCCTCTGTGGTCAGTTGCTGTACCCGGCCAGTGCTAAGTTCAGTTAATTGCAGGTTGTGCGCCACGCTATTCAGCTGCCAGCGCTGATCCGGTGAAGTTACTGCGCCGGGCTGTGCCAGTTGCTGACATTGATATTGCGCTCGCATCTGCTGGTGCTGTGCCGCTTGCGCCACATCGCATCGCCAGCTTTGCTGCTGATACTGCAATTTGGCTTGCCACTCGTTGTTGCTGCGGCGCAATTGCAACTGGAGGTTATCGGCATCCAGCGCGGCCGTCGCCCCCAGCGCGCGCGCCAACTGAGACATATCTAATTGCCGCGGCGTCTGCTGCAAGCTGTCGGCAAAATAAAACTGGCGGCCATCGGCTTCCTGTCTGCTAAACCAATAGCCTTGTTGTTGCCAGTCAAACGGCAGTTCGGCGTTTAGCACTAACGGCCGCACCTTGGGGTAAAAAAACTGCTCAGCCTGCTGGTAAGCAGCGCCTGGCTCAGGTAAATCAGCGGCTGACACTGGCATTAACAGTAAGGCAGCGCTTAACAGTGCATAACGGACAATCATAATCATTCCTGCAAAAACAGTCGGCATTGCAGTTTAGCAAGCATCGTCATTGTATACAATATCCAATAATAACATTTCGGTTGTCCCTTAATTCTCTTATGCCAAAACGCTATTTAACACGGCATTTTAGACGCAAATCAAACTATATGTTATATTGTATACAATATTTTTTATGCTAAATTAATACAGCCGTTAGTGGCAGATTAACTATAATAACAGCACCAGAAGGAACAAACTTAAATGAAAAAAAATACCTTGCTGCTTAGCTTACTCTTTGGCAGCAGCACCCTGCTGGCTGGCGAACCAGCCTCATTGTCGCACCCTAGCCAGTTGGCGCAGGATTTACAGCATGGCCATGAGCATAATGATCGCCAGCAAACGCCAAAGCCGCCGCGGCTGGTATCGGCGCATGAATTTGAGAAAATACAGGCTAAGCTGCATGCCAAACGTAACCGCAAAGTACTACCGGCACATCTGATCCCCGATGCCGATAAAACCATGCGCTTGCAGCAGTTTTCCATACAAAGTGTCTGCACCTCGCCGGACGCTTTACTGCCCCTGTCAGGTGCGGCGCTGGTTAGCGCCATAGAGAGCGCCAACCTGACCAGCTGTTTATATGCACTAAATAACCAAAATTTACTCGGCAGCGGCCATTTTAGTGACGCTAAAATACTCACGGTGGTGCAAGCGATTAACAGTCGGATGGCCAGTTTTGATGGCTCAGATGCCAGTGGCGCCGCCGAACTGGAAAAGTTAGTTAGCTATCTGCGTGCTATGCACTGGGTTGAAGCTGGCAGCAATCGCCAGTTCAGTGCTGTGTATCTGAGTGCTTTGCAGCAGGCGTTTGATCAATATTTTGCCGGCGCTCACTTTGTCCGTTTTGATGGCAATACCTCGCGCAACTTTATGCTGCGCTATGAAATGCTGGTCCTGGTCAGCAGCTCTGATACTGATCGACTGCGTTATTTAACCCGTTTTAGTCAAGCGCTGAAAGGCTATACCGATACCGTGTCGCGCAGGGACAACTGGGGCCGGGCGTATGAAGAAAATGGCCTGACTCAGGTGTTAACCCATTATTTTAATGCCACTAATAATGGCAGTGCCGCCT
>NZ_DAINOE010000202.1:0-1752 GCF_036735525.1 Arsukibacterium sp.
TCAACTGTTGTGATTGAGCCATGCTTACGAAAGCGTATAACACATATGAGCCTTCTCGGAGTCAATAGGTAAAACCGCTCTTCTGGCCGCGCTAGCGGCCAGGCCTTTATCCATCAGCAAGATAGACTGCTTCATCTGTCATCATGGTTGCCAGGCGATAGCCTGCAACAAACACATATCGGGGCTCTCTTATCTCATGCTCAATGAGCGCCTGCTGATTTCAGCATCCTTGCTGACAGCAGGGGCACCAGACATTCATCGGTTAACCTGTTGCTGGCACTATTCAAGGCGTCGGGCTTAAAGCCAGTTAGTTTCAGGCTCAGCACAGGTGCAAACCATCTTGCTGATGGTAATGCGCGGCGACAAGGTGTCTAATCAAGGCCGTTTGGCTACGGCAGTGTGCCAGAAGGCGGGTGGTTCAGCTTATTGCTAAGGGTTACCCAACCATCATTTGAGCATCAGCCATGGTGTTCCAGTTAGACGTTCAGCTCACCTTGTCCCGCGACTTAACCGGCTAGGAAACGTTTCTCATCGAACACCTTATGATTTTTCAGCATGTAATACACGCAGCGGCCCACTTTATGCGCCAGAGCAGACAGTGCCTTGGCTTTGCTCATCCGCTTTTGTAATTTGAGTAAGTGGGCTTTGGCTTTGTCATTACCGCGCAAATAAAGCACGGCAATCTCACCGAAAGCCCACTTCAGATGGGCATTGCCGATTTTATTGCCCTGGGTGCCGTAAGTTTTGCCGGCGGATTCGGCTTTGCACTTAATCAAACGGCTGTAGGAAGCAAAGTCCTGCACCGTATTAAAACGAGCAATGTCACCAACTTCGTACAGAATTGTCAGTGCCAGAATGCGGCCAATGCCGGGGAAGCTGGTCAGGATATGGTAATCTCTGCCATTATGATGTTTGGCATGCTTTTCAATAAAGCACTCGATGGCACTGAGTTCATGGCGGTAAAACGCGATGATGTTTAAGTCCAGGTCAACATTGCGCTGCACGAACTGATCATCAAAACAATCCCGCATCGCTTCGCGGGCGCAAGGGTATTTCAGATCCAGATTATTGGGTGGCAAGTTGTACTGGCTTACCGTGTTTTTGACGTGCGCTTTTAAATCGGCACCATGGCGAACAATACGGGTACGCCGACGTAGTAAATCACGTGCTGCGCGCATCTGTGGTGGATAAACATAGGCCAGCGGGAAATTACCACCACGGATCAGGTGAGCGATTTTATAGGAATCAATGCGGTCGTTTTTGGCTTTACCACCATGAATGGCTTTCATATAAAGCGCATGGCCTAAAATAAAATCGATACCGTGTTTAGCGCAAAAATCGCTGACCCAGTACCAGCAATGCATGCATTCAACACCGACAACAATATTGCCGATGTAAGGTGCTAATAAATCGAGCAAAGGTTCTGGTAATGCTTTGATTTCGCGGTGTAAGATGGTGTCACCATTCGCATCCAGAATACAGACGTACAAAGAGCGGGCATGCAAATCAATTCCACAATAGTACGGATGTTGTGTAGTATAAAATTTCATTGGGTCTTCTCCTTTTTGGTTTCGTCGCCTTCCAGCTTAGCCAATCTGGCTGGGCTGGGGGAGAAGGCTCAATGAGTATCAAGCGCATGTTGTCGGACTGGTTTTCCGCTGCGCTCCAAACCAGCCGCAAATGCGGGCGTTAGCCGGCTGTCGAGAAGTTGTAATTTCAAAATCTGTTTTATTTTTCGGGTCTGCTTGCGTT
>NZ_DAINOE010000203.1:0-1703 GCF_036735525.1 Arsukibacterium sp.
CCAACGCAAAGGCCGGCCGGCAATAAAAAAGGGCCGGATCATCCGGCCCTTTCAGATTAATGACAAACCCCGGTTTTTTAGCTGGGGTTTGTTTTTTCTGGCGTGAGATCCTCTCTGGAACAGGATTTCCTGCTCGTCTTTCTTAAACATGGTATTTTTTGAACCTCGGTTGGTAACTCATCATAATCTGCTCTGTGAAGGCTGTTATTGCCCATTTAACACCATAAAAAAGTGACAAAAAGGCCAGCAAGGCCATTTTCTTGATATTTTGCGCAACCGCTGCCAGTAAACACTGCATTTGCACTTTTGCCAGGCCACGGAACCGTGCATAGCGATGGCCATGATGTTGTTTTGCATCAGCGAAGCTGCGTTCAACCGTTTCCTTTCGTCGGTTATAAATTTTCTTGCCCCAAGGCGTGAGTCTCAACCCGCTCACATGCTCTTTGTCCTCTTCCCAGACATGACGGGTTAACGTCTTCTTATGTTGTTGGCTTTTCGTGCAATCTAATCTCAGCGGGCAGTCTTTACACCCTTTCGGGTCTGAGTTGTAGTGTCGGTAGCCATTGCGGTCCGTGGTGCTGTAGCTGAGAATTTCACCTTGGGGACAGCGATATGTGTCGGTGTTGCTGTCGTAGTTAAAGTGTTTCTTCTTGATGGGGTTAGCCGTGCCATTCGGACGACGGTAAGCGATGACCGGAGCAATTTGTCGCTCACGGATTAAATGACATAACGGCGCAGTAAAGTAACCTGCATCTAAGCCTACCGCTATCGGGGTAAACTTAAAGCGCTCTAACTGCCGGTCTAACCGCGCGATATATGGTTGGCTGTCATGCACATTACCTGGTGTGGCGAAGGTGTCGGTGATGATGCCGTGACGGCCATCCACTGTGCGATGGTCCAGATAGAAGAAGCCTTGAGGCTTGCCTTCCCTGGTCATAAAGCCGCTGTCTGGGTCTGTGGTGCTGACCTTCTGGTTTTTAACCTCAGTTGCTGGTTTGGCTTCTTTCAACGGCTTTTTACCATGTGCCTCACGGTCTGCTTCAATCGCCTTATCCAGCTCAGCAATATAGGCTGAGGTGCTGGCGGTGACTTCCTTGTTTATCGATTTACGCTTGTTCGCGCTGGCTTTTAAATGCGTGCTATCGGTATACAGCGTGTAGCCCCCAATCAGACGCTGCTCAAACGCCTGTTCAACTATCCGGTCAAAGATACGCTGGAATACATCGGTACCGTTAAAGCGGCGGATGCGGTTTTGGCTTAACGTCGACGCATCCGGCACTTTCTCTGTCAGGCCCATGCGTAAGAACCAGCGATACGCCACGTTTACCTGAATTTCCTGCATCAGGCGGCGCTCACTCGGCACCCCAAACAGGTAACCCAATATCATGATTTTAAATAAACGAACCGGGTCTATCGGCGGGCGGCCATTGTCTTTGCAGTAGAGGTGTTCCACTTCATCACGAATAAATTCGAAATCAATGGCGGCATCGACTTTACGGACTAAATGGTCTTTGGGCACAAGCTCTTCGAGCGTGACCATTTCCAATTGAAACTGTTGAGGAGAAGGAGTTTTGAGCATAGTAGTTAGCCGTCAATTCAACTAACCCTATTAGATCAAAGTCCTGGATCGGCGTCCAGGACTTTGTCAGCAGTCTGAAAGGCTGCCGCAGCAGCCTTTGTAGCAAACATTTAGCGGTTATACC
>NZ_DAINOE010000204.1:0-1657 GCF_036735525.1 Arsukibacterium sp.
ATTATACCTTGTTGCTATGCCGTCTAATTTTCGTTCAAAGATCAACAGCCTCTAGGCATTTGCCGGTAACTGCTGCCATTCTCGCCAGGTTAAAAATAAACGCAAATCCAATTCCAGCTGATGATAGTTGGGTTCCATGTGCTGACACAACTGATAAAACGCTTTGTTATGGTTTTTTTCTTTTAAATGCGCCAGCTCATGCACCACTAACATTCGTAATAAAGGCTCTGGCAAGGTTTTAAGTACTGCCGCAATTTTTATCTCATTTTTACTTTTCAGCTTAGCGCCCTGTACCCTGCTGATAAAATGATGCTGACCGAGCGCATTGTCGATGATATGAATGCGACTGTCAAAAACCACTTTACTTATCGGTGGGCTACTGCGTAAAAACTGCTGTTTTAGCTGTTGAGTATAGTTATACAAACTGGCATCTGTTTGTATTTGATGCCTGTCCTTTTTATAACGCTGCTCTAAAATATGCCCCAGCTTTTGCTGCTGCAGTAGAAGCGCTACCTGCTGCAACACGCTATCTGGATAACCCTGTAAGTAATTAAGTTGCAACTGCAGCTACCACCAGCTTTAGTATATCTAAGTATCTTCTTTGAACCAGGACAGGTATGTTCGCACAGCCTAACTGGCAGATCCAGGCTTTACAAAACCTATAAGTGGCAAAGCGTTGTTGAAAAAGCAACTGGGGTATAGTCGTAACCGTCTAGACCTAGTATTAATTTCAAGAGTAGGCATAACACTAAAGCAGTTGTTAACTTAGACTGTCCTTGTTGCGGTTTACCGATATATTGCGGTAATTTTTAATCAAGGCTGTGGTACTGAGTGTCGGGTTTGCGGCGCTTATTGGCGTTTTTCTTGGTTTTACCCAGCAGCTAAGGCCGCGAAATTGCAGCCAATGGACGCACTGCGCTATGAATAATCACTCCCCCGGCGCTATCTCCCGGGGGGGTGGCTCAAGCTACATCATTACCATCACGAGCAAACGCAACCACATAACCCATAGCACTAAACAGCCTAATAAAAACACCCGGAAACGAAGCCGCACATTATTACTGCCAATATGCACTAAGGTATGCATTACCCGTAACACCACAAAAGCTGCTGCCAACAACACAAAACCTAAATCTGCCAGTGCAAACTGCATAATAAACAGCACGCTAAACATAAATAGCATTGGCATTTGAAACTGGTTATCAAAATTTCGGCTGGTGGCAATCACCTGCTCATTAGCACCGGTTAAATCCATCGTCTTAAACGCCGCTACCGCAATTTCTTTATTTTTAGCTGCCGCTATACGGCGACGGCCCATCAAAACCATTACCACACTGGTTAACAGCACTTGCACCACTACACTGATAAAAAGGTACTTTTCCATCTGACCGTCCTTATTTAGTTCTTTTAATTAAAGAAAGCTGAGTATGCCAGTGCACTTAACACTTGGCTATAGGACCTCGCCATCGCGCTTTGCTTGTGTCAAATATATAGACTGTCCCAGTAGTCAAATTCGCTACAGCTAAGTGCAGCAAGCACATTCCAGGCCAGGTAACATAGACTGTCCATAAGCGGTAGCTTTGCCTGGGCTGGCAGTGAGGACGTAACTTGGTATACTGGCGCAAATAATTCGAGTAGTACGCTATGGCCCAACTGT
>NZ_DAINOE010000205.1:0-1568 GCF_036735525.1 Arsukibacterium sp.
GCTGGCTTATTTTTAGCCGCATCAACCTTTCCCAAATCACGTGAAACCCGCGCTCCTATGGTGGCGGAGCTTAAGCTATATCGTGAGCGTTTATCGCCTAAGTTTTATTATCTGGCTGATGCGCCGGTAAAAGATACTGCAGGTAATCCCAGCATCGTGCGCTGGAGCCGTAAAACTAAACAGCAGTACGTGATGACCGAGCAGGATGGCAAAGCCACAGGTTGGGCCGCTTGGTATGAAAATGGTAAGTGGGTTATTACCAGCAAGGAAAGCAGTAAAGAATAGTCATAGCTGTTGTTATGATTTGGTCAGTGAAGGCTGGTAGCAGCAATGCTAGCAGCCTTCAATGTTAGATGTGGTTACCATTTACGTTTCGGTGCAAATAGCTCGTCTAAATCTTTGTTTTCTTTTTCTTCTTTTTTAGCGCGGTCGCGTAGGTTGCCTGCTTTCAATTCAGTGGCAATATCTTCCAGCACCTGACTGACTTCAGCTTTTCTGCTATTAATATATTCATCCTGAAAGGCAACACCGTTTAATGATAACAAGGCCTTCTCATAATATTGCCTGGCTGAACCCAGCATATTGTTGGT
Source organism: Arsukibacterium sp. (assembly GCF_036735525.1). Taxonomy (NCBI): domain Bacteria; kingdom Pseudomonadati; phylum Pseudomonadota; class Gammaproteobacteria; order Chromatiales; family Chromatiaceae; genus Arsukibacterium; species Arsukibacterium sp. The sequence continues at coordinate 591 of NZ_DAINOE010000205.1, forward strand.
ACGAGCCTGATGGCCGCGTTTAATTTGGCTTTCGACATTGATTTTAAGTTGCAACGATTCCAGTCTGCGATCTTCTGTCAGTACCATCTGGGTATCCGCATTGCCACGAGCGTGTTCTGTGCGCAACATGTTACGGAGCTTTTTAATGCCTTTAATCAGATTAATCAGCTGCTGATCGTTATCTGGCAGAGAAAGACCCTCGGCTGGAAGAGGGGCGTCTTTGTTACCTTCTTTTAACTGTTGCTCAATATCAGTTAAGCGTTGCTTTAAATCCCTTGCTGATGGTTCAAGTTCTACCATGGCTTTAAGGGTATAGCTGATACGCTTGAGCAGCATCAGTGACAGCGCAGCACTTATAGGTACGTTGGCCGGATTCATCAACACGTCTTCAGTATCTTCCAGGGTATTACGCAGCTTACTGTATTCGGCTCGCTTCAAGGCTTCTAACCGTTGCCTGTGCTGCTGAATGACATTAACAATAACCGCAATAACCACCAGTGCTATCACCAGGGTGATAATAAGGGGTACTAACATCTAAACCTCTGTCGCTGTTGGCTATCACGCCATACTAATCATAAAATGCCGGGTTGAACAGTCCGCCGTTAGATTATGGCAGCTGCAGTACAAAGACGCCGCCCCCTAACTCACTATTATTGCGCAATTGTACTGAGCCATGTTGACCTTGATTTTTATGCGCAGCAGCAATTAATCTTGCAAAATACAAGCCAAGCCCGGTATGGCTGTGTTGTAAATCGGGTGGTGACATATCAGGCTTTACCGCTTGCAGCATAAAATCGGGAAAGCCCGGGCCGTCATCATTTACGGCTAATACAAGTTGTTGTTGCTCTACGCTTACTTGCACCAGAATGCGCTGCCGACAATAGCGCAATGCATTTACAAACACGTCGTTTAGTACATGTATGATTAATTCACGGTCAAAATACCAGGCCAGATGTTCATCTACCTCAATTTGAATAT
>NZ_DAINOE010000206.1:0-1520 GCF_036735525.1 Arsukibacterium sp.
AATGGCTTCTTTGGCCTGTTGTGGCCAACTCGCTTCTGCTTCAATAAATTGCCGGCGGCTATGCACCCAGCACTGAGCGTGCGTTAATTCTTCATTGGCCTTAACATAACTGCTATAGGCACTGTAACCATCGCTTAATAGCGTGCCTTTGAAGCAATGTTTTAGAATGTCTTCAATATGCTGCCGCCCCCGGCTGGTGGAGAAGGTAAAGACAATTTCATCCTTATCGCCATACACCGGCCAGAAGTAACTTTGCTTCATTTTACCCGACCCGGCTTTGCCTGCCTTAATCGGGGTTTCGTCCATCGCCAGCACCTGGCTTTGTAAAATGCTGCTGAGCATGGCGTCGACTATCGGATACAGTAAATCAATACCGCGTGCGACTATGGTGCCCAAAGTGCTGCGGCTTAAGGTAATGCCCGCCGCCGTTAAACGCTGGTGTTGGCGATACAGCGGTAGGTGATATTGGAATTTATCCACCAGCAGGCCCACGATAAAGCTGACATCCGCCACGCTTTTATCCAGCACATTAAACGGTGCCGGGCTTGGCAGGATGGCTTCACTGCCTTTGTGTTTGACGATTTGCCGGTCATAGCGCAGTACTTCGAAACTGGCTGGGCGCTGCGCTAAACGGTAGGTGCTTTTTACGCCAATCACTTCATATTGGTCAGTATCATCACCCTTAAGCTCGTCTGGTATCAGCGTAATCACTTTTACCGGCACGTTGTCGTTAAAGCGTAACCCGCTGTCATTGACGCAATCATCCGGCCGCTGCTTGCCTTTTCTGCGAGTGTAAGTAATTTGCTCGGTTTCACCTTCAGGCTTGGCCAGCGGCGGCACCATGTCACCCAGTAAGCTTAATTGCATGCCCAATTCCAGCGGCCGCTGCTCAGACTTTTGGCCAAACAGCTGCTTCTCAAACCAGGCTAAGCGTTGTTTGATACCGGCGAAGGACTGTGTCAACTTCGCGAACTGTGCTTGCAGCTCATCCCAGTTGTGTTCAAGTGTACTGTGCTTTTGTGATAAACCCGCATGCTGCTTTGATAAGACCGCATGCTGTTGTGTCAATTCGGCATAGGCTTGTGCCAGGGTATCTTTTTGCTGCATCGCCTCGACTAACGCTTGCAGACGCGCGATCTCCCTGGCCTGTGCGGCCAGAGTCTCGGCATCAGCGGCCGCGTGGGGTGAGGATGAAGGCTTCATTTTCATGGTGGCAATTATACAAGCTTATCAAGCGTTTGACTGCCCATAGCGCTTCGCTTGTTTGTGGCGAAGCACGGTAATTCCGTCAACGATCATATGCAGGCCGCTGACCGTTAAGGATTGGATCCCATCTGCCTGACTTTTTACCGGGAATTGGCCTTGCTCCAGGCGCTTGGCCCAGACACAATAGCCTGAGCTTTCGAAGTACAGCACCTTCATCTGGGTTTTGCGGGCATTAACAAACACGAAGTACTGGCCACTTTGCGGGTTATGACCCAGCTTATTACGTACCAGGGCACTTAAACCGTTAAAGGATT
>NZ_DAINOE010000207.1:0-1508 GCF_036735525.1 Arsukibacterium sp.
GTCCACTTTCATAGCTTGCCAGTTAATGTAATCGACTAGGGCAGCAAACTTAACCCGCTCCATTTCAACAATTCGATTATCCGGAGTTATCACAGCAACACCGCTGGCAGTTAGGTCCGGATCAATGCCTATAATTAACACTAAAAACCCCTTTTAAAATGTTCAGTTGGTTTAATTACACATTCTCTTACTGAAAGTGTGGCGCCGCGCCAACTCTAGCTTTGGCAAGCCTTGCCAGTTAATGCCGCTTTAAGTAATGCCTGCACTGTGCCTACATCAAAACCTGTAAATAGCAGGTCATGGTATTGCTGCAGCGCTGCCAGTTTTACATCGTATGCATCGGCTTTTATGTAGGCTTGGTCCTGCCCTTTCTGGCGGTGATTAAGCAGCCGCTCTGATACCCAGTAATCCATGCCAATTTCAGCCCATGTCGATCTGGCCAGCTTGCGTAAGTCGTGCGAGCGGTACCGGCGATTAGCTGAGCTGCGTATTAACTGCTGTGCCTGGTCTTTAGTTGCTGGCTCACCGTTAACCATCACCAGATAGTCACCGGCCCTAACATCAATTAATGTGCTTAATATGGCGGTGGCCCATGTAGTCAATGGCAGGTTGTTATCGTGGCCCGTTTTAGTAATGCTGCCGGGTATAGCCAGCAGGCCCCTTTGCATATTAACCATGCTTTTAGTTAACTGCCTGGCCTCACCAATGCGCAGCGCAAACATCAACATAAGCAGCTGCAGCACCATGGCCGCCGGTGAATACCCCAGAATGGCATTAATGATCTGCTGCCGGTCAGACGTTAATAGCGACGATTCACGGGCCAACACCCGCCGCTGTATGTAATCCACAAACTTCATACCTGCCAGCGGGTTTAAGCTGATCAGCCCCAGTTCCTGCGCACTGGCAAATACCCGCTTAAACATGCCAAAGTAGTTGCGTATAGTGCCGGGCTTAAGATCCTGGCTTTGCAGCGGTAGCATCAACTTATCGTCAATAACGGCTTTGGTTATGTCAGCAATGCGTATAGCGCCCATACAGGGCAATAAGTGTTTATCAATCACGGTAATAACACCGCTGCGCCGGCTTTCGCTTTTAACCAGTTCGCGGGCTATCCGCTTTTGGTACCACTGCAGCAGCTGGCCTACTGTCACAAATTGGCTGCTTTGCAACTCAGATCCGGTACCCAGCTTTTTAAGTAAATCGGCAGTAATGGTCTGGGCGTCTTTTGTTTTCAGTACTGGCCAGTAACCAAGGCGAATGCGTTGCTTCTTCCTGTTCTCATAGCGCACCAGGTACCAGGTGCCTTTTTCGCGGCCGGCTCTATAACGCAACACCAACGGGCTTTTAATATCCCGCAACTCGCCCACGCCAGCATCTAACGCATGGCGGCTTATGGCAGTGTCGTTAATAGCAACGGCCAGCGACTGCATTACAGTGGCACCTCCGCCTCTAAATTGCTTAATCTGGGGTCAACCAAAAAGTTGTTTAAATACCCCTCTATCGCAATA
>NZ_DAINOE010000208.1:0-1486 GCF_036735525.1 Arsukibacterium sp.
AGCGTGCTGCTTTGCTGGCTTTTTTGCATGGCTTAACCGATCAGCAGTTTATCACTAACCCACGACACAGTGATCCCTGGCCCAGCGTGCCGCAGTAAAGGCCAGATGCAGGGATTGAGGTTAGATGGCAGTTAAGTTATAACCAGCTTCGCAGCCAGCGTAAGCCACCCAGCCGCCAGACCATTTTAAAAGTGGCGTTATGCCGCAATGGCATTAACATACCCACACTGAAACTCAGCGCCAGGCCAGGCACTGATCCGATAAATTGCTTACTGCGTTGGCCAAGCAGCCATAAATAAGCCTGACGCACTGCTTTATGCTGCTGATATTCAGCTGTGCATTGCTGCAACTGCAACTGCTGCTTTTTAATCAACAGATCGATGATCACTTTTGCCTCCTGCAGCCTCAGTATGGCTACCGAACATATCTCGCAATTGCGCTATGGTATGGCTAAAGCCAACCTGCTTCAGCAAATAACGGACATTACGCCAGCACCAGTACAAGGCCGCCAATTGCAGCATCACTAATAAAGCCCCGGTGAGGGCGACCGAGTCGGTGGCGTGTAACAGCGCATAACCTGCAAACACCAGTACGCAACCCCACAGCATGACGCCCCCGGCACCCAATGCCACCAATAAGGCCACGGCCAGCATTAAACTACGTCGCGACAAAGCCAACTCAGCCTGAGCTGTCTGCCGGGTAAGCCGGGCTTGCTGTTGATACTGCTCAGCAGTCAAACTTAATAAAGCAGCAATCTCAGTTAACTGAGCTAACACCTGTTGCGGTAATGGCTCAGCTGCCGCCTGCGGCTCAGTGTCTCCAGAACCTGCCATCGTTAGTTTCGGCGCAGCAGTGCGCTAACTAACATACCGGCAGCAAAAGCAATCCCAGCTGCCGCTATAGGGTTTTCCTGCGCAAATTGCTTACTACGCTCAAAAGTACTTTGCATTTGCATTTTCAGCTCTTCCTGCTTCTGATCTATAGTCGCTTTTGAACTGGCCGCTGTTCTGCGTAAGCTATCTTCGGCTGTTGCCGCTTTTTCCGCCATTGCATCAACTGCATGATGTGCAGCCTCAGAGGCGCGCTCAGTTACAGGCGATTTAATTGCTGAATTGCCAGCATTGGTATTAGCTTGAGTTGTTGCCATTTTAAACCTCCTGCTTGTTTAACGAAAACACAGCTGAACTGCGCCTGCTAACCTCAGCTTGTGTCAATCAGTCTTACTTATAAGATTAGTACAAAACCACTACCAGATTAACACAACGACGATAAATAATGAAAAATCAATTATTTAAATATTTTGAAACTAACTAAAAAGCCATAATACTGTACCAGTATAGTGTAGAAATGACCGGCCAACAGCAAAGAATACTGGCAATATAAAGCAAAAAGCCAGACCGGAGTCTGGCTTTATAACCTGTATATTTAACTACTTATCATGGTGTAAGCGCATATGCGGGAACAGGATAACATCGCGAATTGACGC
>NZ_DAINOE010000209.1:0-1457 GCF_036735525.1 Arsukibacterium sp.
CCTGTCAGCATCAATGCTTATGTATGGATGCGGAGCAGGCGGTGAGAAAAAACACAGGGGTTTCAAAGTAATGCCAGTCAGTTAAGCTGACTGGCATTATTTTTTGTACGCATATTTACTCGGTTTTTTCTTAACTTGCCTTGGATATACTCGTTCTTCCCGCCTGAACGGTAAAACAAAAAACTCGGCTTTGCGGGTTAAATCATCAAGTTCCTTTGGAATATGATGACTACTGATGAGGGTAAAGCCATACTCAAATAAGCTGACTATTGCATTGGCACACAAGGTAAAGCTCAGTTCATTTGGATAGATACCCGGTAGGGTTTTGGCCATCCTCACCATTTGGTATCGAATAAGGTTATAACACAGCAGTATTCCCCAAAGCTCCTGCTTAACCATATCGCCTTTTTTACTACGTAACGTAAATTCATTAGCTAACAGGTGCTGTTTCATCTCCCGGTAACCCATTTCGATTTCCCAACGCTGACTATATAAATCCACAATTTCATCGCCCATAAACTGCGTTGTATCTAGCATCGACGTCAGGATAAAGCATTCTTTTCCCTTCACTTTTTTATTCAGCAACCTGGCTTCTATATGCGTAGGCAGACCTGGCCATTTCTTTTGCGCTTGTGGACTGGTGGCTATTCGAACTCGTAAATCTTGCCTACCTAGCTTTTCCACGACCTCATATTGCGCTCCTTTTTTAAGTGGGATAAGCCAGTGACGGTTTTGGCCCTTAGCTTGCCATGCATGGAGCAGCCCTAACGAATAAAAGCCTCGATCAAACAGCGTCAGGCTATTATCTGGTGTCGTTTCAATCAGTTGCTCTGCCAGTATCATTTCATTCGTACTGTATTTATCTATTGCGGCACCCGTCAATAAATGACTAGTTAGCTCCATTTGACAAACCATTCTGACCATCGGCCAGGCAGACTCGCCTGCGGTGGTGATAGGTTTGGTAAAAGCTTCAGTATTATCTGCCGTGTCAGGCGCACGCCAGACAACACCATCAACGCCAAGTAGTTGCAGACCACTCCATCGCGGATGTTCAGCATCTTGGTGCCAGCGTTGTTGGGTGTGATGAAAGACTTGCCGCATGGCTTCTGAGCCCAGGCGTTGCCTGCCTTGAACAACGGCACTGGGCGCGACTAACTCTCGCCGACCAGGCAATACAATTTGCATTTTGTCGGCAATGCTCCAGACATCTTTGCCGCGGTACAACGCCATTCCGAGCACAACCATCACCAGCGATTCTAAGGGCAAACGGCGTCGACGGACGGTTGCAACGCCAGCTTCTTGTAGACATTGGCTGATAAACTCTTCAGGTAACAGTTGCTGAAGCGCACCCGCTTCAATGTTTGGGAAATAACGATTGGCAAGTGTTAAAGCGGTGACTAATTATCGAGTAGGAGGCGGGATCACTCCCGCCGTCCTCTCACACCACCGTACGTGCG
>NZ_DAINOE010000210.1:0-1417 GCF_036735525.1 Arsukibacterium sp.
TCAGCGGATCGCATCATACAGCTTTTTAGTGGCTCTGGTTGGCAACCAACATTTTGATGCAGTCTTACTGGGCGATATTCGCCAACCCTGGATGCAAGATATCGCTTGTTCCGAGATGCAGACCAGGCAATTTTAGTAGATGACGGCGCAGCAACATTGTCAATCTATGATTATTTGTTGCGTCCTTCATCTTGCATGCTGCCGGTGAAGCTATTTGATTGTTCTGCCGAGCGTCTGCGAGAAGTAAATCAGATAAAACTGCAATTGGGCATGCTTATCCGGCCGCGGCAGGTGAAAATTTTTTCGGTATTCAATTTTGCTGATTCGACCCCGGGCCGCCATCAGTTCAGGTTGCTGAAAAACGCACTGGGTTGCCCATCAACACCCGGCAATTATTGGCATTTTATTGGTTCTCCGGTTGTTGAAAAGAACATTGCCAGTGCGCCAGAGTATGATGCGGTATTAGTTGATGCCATTGAATCCCGGCAACATCAGGGCCAGGCTGTTTACATTGCCCATCGGGCAGAGAACCTGGCGGATAAGTATGACAAGTTAGTGGCGCTTGGCTTTAAGGTAATAAGGAGTGAGCAACCCTATGAGCTTTTACTGCTACAGCAGCCAGATTATCCCGCCAGCGTGGTTAGTTTTCATTCGACTTGTTTGTTTAATTTGGCAGTGATCTTTGGTGATAACATAGAGAAAATCTGTTACCAACTTTGCGACAGTACGCTAAGGCAACTAAAACAACTGTATATTATGCAAAACCAGTACAGTGTGTATCAGCATATTGATAGTATTTATCAACGCTTGCCAGACTTTAATATTGTTGCTCGTCAATTAACCTATCAGGAGCCCGCTTAATGGCTAAAAATGTTGCCTTGATTACCGGCATTACCGGCCAGGATGGTGCCTATCTGGCTCGTTTTTTGTTAGCGAAAGGTTATGAAGTACATGGGTTACGACGGCGCACGTCCTTACCTAATTTGGATCGCATTCAAGATTTGGTGGAAACACCTCAACATGTCAGAAACAACTTTTACTTACATTACGGTGATATGACCGACGGCATGTCGCTGGTCCGGCTGCTTAGTGCAGTGCAACCGACAGAAATCTATAATCTGGCAGCTCAAAGCCACGTGCACGTGTCTTTTTCTTCAGCCGAATATACTGCTGATGTTAATGCTACCGGGACTTTACGGTTGCTGGATGCGATTCTCACATTGGGTATGACCGATAAGGTGCGGTTTTATCAGGCGTCTACCTCAGAGCTGTATGGTAAGGTGCAGGCAGAGCGACAGAATGAAAGCACACCTTTTTATCCCCGATCTCCTTACGCTACAGCAAAACTCTATGCTTACTGGATCGTTGTGAACTACCGGGAAGCCTACGGGATGCACGCCTCCAACGGCATCCTCTT
>NZ_DAINOE010000211.1:0-1339 GCF_036735525.1 Arsukibacterium sp.
TCAATCCGCTGTTTAATTTCATCAATAATATAACAGGGCGGGATCATACTTTTTAGGGAACTTTGTTGAAATTCATTGATCAGATCAAAAATTTACCTTTTCTGGCACTGAACAATGAGTTTTATCGACTACCTTGACCAAATAGAAGATCACCGTACCGACATTAACAAAGAATATAACCTGGGCGATATTATTTTCTTAACGATGGCGGCTGTATTAGCGGGTGCTGAGGGTTGGAAAGCAATCAAAATTTTTGGTGACAGTAAGTTGGCGTGGTTGCGCCAGTATAGAGAATTTAAAACCGGCATCCCTACCCGACACTCCATAGGCAGAATTATTCGTGGACTCAGTAATGAAGCGCTGTTGTCCAGTTTTGCACGGTGGATTAACGAGCAACGTGAGCATACCGGTAAACCTCAGATTGCGTTTGATGGCAAAACCCTGCGTGGCACAGGTAAGCGCGGTGGTACAGATGCCCTGCATTTGGTGAGTGCCATGGTGGTAGAGAGTGGTTTAATACTGACGCAACAACCTTCTTTGGGTAAGAAAAATGAAATCAAAACGCTGCAGACTATGCTGCAAAGTTTGGAAGTGAAAGGTACCGTCATTAGTGCTGATGCCATGCATACACAAACTGAGACGGCTAAACTTTCCAGAGCCGGTGGTGCAGATTATTTGTTGCAGCTAAAAGATAATCAGAAGAGCTTGCATGAAGAGGTCAGCGCATACTTCCATAAAGTCAGGCGAGATGATGCGGCTTTATATAATGCTCAATATATCAAGGAAGTAGATGGTGAGCATGGGCGGATAGTCGAGCGAGAATATCGGGCCTTACCGGTTTCAGAATGGATAAAAGACATTGATAGCTGGCAGGATATTCAAAGCGTGATAGAAGTGATTCGAACACGAGAAGGTAAAACTGCGGAGGTAAGCCACTACATCAGCTCACTGGCCACTGATGTACAGGAATTGAGCCGTACCATCCGTCATCACTGGGCTATCGAGAATAGCCAGCATTGGGTGTTAGATGTCACATTCCGGGAAGATGAAAGCCAAATTTATGCTGAAGATGGCGCGAAAAACCTCGCCTTATTTAGGCGAGCCCTGCTTAATCTTATCAAGGCTCACCCGATGAAAGACAGCGTGGCAGGAAAAAGACAACGAGCCTATTGGGATGATAAATTTAGGGCGGAAATCTTGTTTGGTTAATTTTCAAACAAAGTATGTTCCCGCCCTGCCTCAGACGGGGTGTTGTGGCACAAGCTGCATTCTCAAAAGCGGGCCGCTGTGCTAACCTGCCGGCATAGTATTTTGCCTGAGAAAGTCGATGCCAGAGCCC
>NZ_DAINOE010000212.1:0-1328 GCF_036735525.1 Arsukibacterium sp.
ACATAGGGTGCCTGCACGAGTGCCAGTTGCTGTAACAGCTGCTGGCGAATGGCCGGGTGCAACAGTTGCTCCAGCCAGGTTTTGGCAGTGGTATCGCTGAAGATCAGCTCGCGCAATTTGGCGCGGTTTAAGCTGTCATCAGCAAGCAGTACATCTTGCTGGTAGTGCGTTTTAACATGCTGCGCTATGGCGCTAAGGCATGGGGTGCCGGGGGCCAAGACAGCGCGGGCAATCACATCAGCATCAACACTGGGTACGCCCAACGCATTAAATAGGGCCTCTACCGTGCTTTTGCCGCTGCCGATGCCGCCGGTCAGGCCCACTATCAGGCTGCCAGACGGCAGTGTGTCGCTTGCAGATGGCGGGTGGCTGGCGTCAGGCATTATAAGCCCAACGTATTTAAATAAGCATTGGTCAGTTGCTCGCCCCACAGCATGGCTATCCAACCGGCCGCAGCAATATAGGGCCCAAAGGGGATAGGGGTGGCTTTGTCTTTACCCTGAATACTCAGTAAGGTGATGCCAATCACCGCGCCGACTAACGACGATAACAATATAATCAGCGGCAGTTGTTGCCAGCCAAGCAGGGCACCAAAAATGGCCAGCAATTTAAAATCGCCATAGCCCATGCCTTCTTTACCGGTGAGCAGCTTAAAGGCCCAATACACCGTCCATAAGCTTAAATAGCCGGCGGCGGCACCAATAATGGCCTGCGCCGGGCTAACAAAGGCGGCATCGCTTAAGCTAAACAGCAACGCCAGCCACAGCAGTGGCAGTGTTAACTGATCAGGCAGCAGCATTTTATCGATATCAATAAAGCTGAGCGCCACCAGTAAATAGCCAACGACGATCACCATCAATGCCGCCGCACCAAAGCCAAACTGCCAGGCGGCCAGCGCAGACAATACTGCGGTTAACAGCTCCACTGCCGGGTAGCGCAGGCTAATAGGGGTCTGGCAATGGCGGCAGCGGCCTTTTAACAGCAGGTAGCTGATAACAGGGATATTATCGCGTGCACTAATTGGCGTATGGCACTTTGGGCAAGCCGAGCGTGGCACCGCTAAATTAAACCGTGCCGCTGGCTCTGTTGCGGTGTTATGGCTGCTGTGAGTGTCAAAATAAGCACTAAACTCCGCCTGCCATTCGCGCTCCATCATAATGGGCAGCCGGTAAATCAGCACATTTAAAAAACTGCCGATTAACAGGCTGACCATAAACACACCTAGTACAAACAGCCATAGATGCTGGCTGAGCAGGCTGATTAGTTCCGGCATTACACAATAGAACCCATTTGGAAGATTGGCAGGTACATGGCTATAATCAGGCCGC
>NZ_DAINOE010000213.1:0-1294 GCF_036735525.1 Arsukibacterium sp.
TTTTAAAATATCAGCTGGTATTGCTACTGCGGCACCAATGCCAGCAATAATTATTGATGCATAAGCCAGCGCAATACCTAAAATGACGGCGATTACTCGATTTTTGATTTGATCCATCTACTTACTCCTTGTTTTGCCTAACGCCCAAATTTAGCGCGGAAAGCCGCGCAGCGGGTTGACGTCGCAGCCAGCGCTTTTTGCTGGCGATAATATTTGATTGTTAGCATTTTTGTCATTACTTCTGAACCACACGGCTTGGTTCATGCCCATCATAACGCGGTAGTTCAGCATCTAAATCGTCCCAGTTTGCTCTTGAGGACACAAAATTATGTGATACCGGCCTTTCTTCAATGTCTGAATCCAAAATACCGAGCCTTAAACGTAGTAGCTCAGGAGACGACTCATTACTGCTAAAAAGCGGTGATGCGCATACTTTACAAAAGTGACGCTTTTTTCCTGGCGCAGTTTCATAGAAACTAATTTGCTCTTTGCCTGTTTTTATAATTAAACCAGCTTTTTTTATAAAGCCATTTGTTGCGTAAGCCGTGCCACTGCTTTTTCTACACTTTGAGCAATGGCAGTGGATAATTGAATCAATACCACCATGTACCTCTATTGTTACAGCCCCGCAAAGACAGCTACCTTGGTACATCTTACTTCCTTATGCTAACGCTCGCAGCACAGGCCGAAACCCGCGCAGCGGTTGAGGTCCAGGTCACGCAGTGGCCAATTGTGACTGCGATTGTTATACACCACTATCGCTCACAATAAACTTGATTTGAAATAACACAGCGTCACTTCTTGTACTAACGCTTTCAACCTCTTTCACATTATCAAAGACCGATTCTAAAAAGGCATCTGATAGTTCACCAGCATAAGACATTCTCAGATTGAAATTATCTGAACTATTTAGCTCGAACTGAAGCAGTAACTCACCTTTTTCATTCGTAGATGACGTTTGTTCAACGGCAACCTTAACTTTATCAATAAATGCAACTAAATCCGAAAGTTTAATGTTGCTCTCAATAACATGTTCTTCAGTTAAGAGGACCATACCAGACATAAGTACTGGGCCAGTTTGATGTGCTTTTTGTGTCTTGGGTTCGTGAACTACCCAAGAGTCGGCCATATAACTTTTACCATCAACAGGGTTTACATAAGTTTCTTGAGCAGTAACACCTACTAAAAAAGAACAGAAAATCAGTAAAACTAGACTCTTGCTCATAAATCTTCCTGTGTATAACGCTTTAGTGTTTTATCCGGCACGTTGTTCAGTGACGGATAAACTCCTGTT
>NZ_DAINOE010000214.1:0-1241 GCF_036735525.1 Arsukibacterium sp.
CCAGGATTTTCGCCAGCTACGACAAAATCAGTTCTAGCCGCTATGCCCGGGGTTTATTGCGCCATGTCAGTACTTATGAGCCGGCAGCCTTAGTTGATAAATTAATTTGCGGTGCTTATATCGAAGCGCGTTCCTGTGAGCGGTTTGCCAAACTGGCCCCCTTGCTGCCAACTGCAATTGGCGATTTTTATCTGTCGCTATTGCGCTCTGAGGCGCGGCATTATCAGGATTATTTAACGCTGGCGACTGAGATTGCCGGTACCGATATCAGTAGTCGCATCGCCTTTTTTGGTCAGCACGAAGCGGCGTTAATTTTAACGGCAGATGCCGATTTTAAATTTCACAGCGGCGTACCAGAGAGTGGCGTACCACAGAGCAGCGTCAAGCCAGCGGATGAAATACCAGCTGCCACTGCTCAGGACTGACAGTTAAATAGCTGCTTTGACTATACCAGTCGCCTAGCACGTAGCGCTCAGCTGGCTGGTTATTTACCTCAAGCTGGTGTACCGCCGGTCTGTGGGTGTGACCATGAATCAGTTTAGTAACGCCATACTGCGCCATTACCTTTGGCACTTCTTCCGGGGTGACATCCATGATTTGCGTTGTGGCATTATTGGTATAGCTGGCTTTGTACATTGCGCTGCGCTGCCTGGCTTTCATAGCAATACGCTGGCGGGCAGACAGCGGTAAATGCAACATTAACCATTGCCACCATGGCTGATTCCACCAACGGCGGAATTTTTGGTAGGCCAGATCTAAGGTGCACAGGCTGTCGCCATGCATAATCAGGCTAGGGGTGCCATAAAGGTCGATAACCTGCTGTTGCGGTAATAACTGCATGCCAGCTTGCCGGGCATAGCGCTGCTTCAGTAAAAAATCGCGGTTGCCATGAATAAAGTACAGCGGCACGCTGTTGCTCAGCTGCTTTAATTCGCTGGCAATCTGTTGCAATAACGGCTCAGGGTTATCGTCGCCAATCCAGACTTCAAATAAGTCGCCCAGTATATAGAGCGCATCAGCAGCTATCGCCTGCTCGCGTAAAAAACGGATAAAGGCGGCGGTGATATCTGGCCGATCGGCCGCTAAGTGCAGATCGGCAATAAATAGCGTGTGCTGCTGCGCCATTAATCAGGCTTGCAGTTCAGCTTTTTCAATGATCACTGGCTTAACCGGTACATCGCTGTGGCCCGCATTACGACCGGTCGCGACTTTTTTAATTTCATCAATCACGTCCATGCCTT
>NZ_DAINOE010000215.1:0-1133 GCF_036735525.1 Arsukibacterium sp.
TTGGTTTCAATAAACTCATACTTACCATCAGCTGCCAGCGCGGGCGTAGTGACCTCTACCCAGCCAGTGCCGCTGCTTTCGTGCATCTTTGCAGCAGTACCGTCTGCAGTATTGCGAAAGGCATACACCTTACCGCCAAAACGGAATACACCCAGCACAGGGCCAGACCCCGGCACAGGCTCAATAGCTTCCGTTCTCACTGTGCGCTCTGCTTTAATAGCGGCTATCAGTTGATCAGTGGTGTCAAATGGGAACCCCGGTAAATCAGCGCCGATAACTTTTGATGGCGCTGGCTGACCATCAAAGCGTTCATAGCCCTGTACGCGGCGATAGCGGCCAGTAGTGGTTAGCTCATAGTTGATAAGCTCGGTACATTCGCCGGGCTGTAGCGCCTGATCACTTACCGCCACATTCAAACCGCCTCTTAGCGGTATGGTAATAACGCTAGTATTGCTGGCCATTAAATAAAGCCCCTGGGCGCAAACTTCATTACAGGTAAACAGGCTGCGCTTAGCTCGGCCAGGCTGTCGTTATAACGCATGGTGGCCACTTGCAGCAGCATGTTATCTTCTTCATGGCTGGCGTAGTACATCAAGGCCTTGCGCATGATCACATCATGGAAGCGCTCAGGGATAAGCGATACATCATCATCAAACTGCAGTTGTGTTGGCAATATGCTGCGCTCAACCTCAATCACATAATCCTGATCTGGTATCGGGAAAAACATCAGTATTCCGTCAGGCCGGTAGGTGTATGCTGTCGGTTGGTGCCTGTCGGTATTTCTGGCATAACCCATGCGCTTAAACCAATCCCACCCCATTTCGATTAATGGCTGATCGCCAATAGTCATGTTTTTAATGCGGTTGGTGTCGGCAAGGCCTAAATCAAGCAGACTGTACTGCCGTTCATCAGTCTGCATTACTGCGCTGCCAATGCGCCATAGAAAGGTCCATGTAGGCTGCAGGCGTTGTATATCCAAATCAGCCTGGCGCACCCACTCAACAACCTTAGCCAGAATAGCTTGCTGGTTTATTACAGTAAGCGGGCCGGATCCAGATATGCCGGATTCCTGCCGCACTCTGTTGCACAATTCTAAAAACGTCATGGCAGCACCGGATTAGTAAATTAAACGG